>JAZQUE010000090.1:0-2010 GCA_045631145.1 Eubacteriales bacterium | reverse complement strand
TATAGCTATACTTTCCGTATTTTCATACGTTTTGCTTTTTGCACAACACGCCACAGTTAAAAAAATTCTTGCAAAGTCTAACGCCTCGGAGCCGTTAGAGATCAAATAAAGTCAAAAAACAAATAAAAAGTGAAATCAAATACGACGGCCACGTAGTGACGGTATATCTCGATACCGTTCTCCTTGAAAACGGCAAGACGGCGTTCAGAGACGTGGTAAGGCACAAGGGGGCGGCGTGCGTTGCGCCGCTAACAGACAAAAACGAGCTCATCTTCGTTCGTCAGTACCGCTACCCTCTGGGTCGCGAGCTTCTTGAGCTTCCTGCGGGAAAGCTCGATAGCAAGGACGAGGACCCATGTCTTTGCGCCGTAAGGGAGCTTAAAGAGGAAACGGGCTATACTGCCGACAATATTGAATATATGGGAGATTTTATTTCAACGGCAGGCTTCTCTGACGAAAACATAAGACTTTATCTTGCGACGGGGCTTCATATGGGAGAAAACAGTCCTGACGAGGACGAATTTCTCGATATATTAAAAATTCCGCTTCACCAAGCGGTGGAGAAGGTTATGTCGGGAGAAATAATCGACGGCAAGACCGAGGCACTTGTCTTGAAGGTGTGGAACAAGCTAAAGGGATAAATAAAAATTTATTAATTAAAGTTACGATAAAAAAGAGAGACTGTTTTTGCGAGGTGTTCTTAAGTATACCTAGTAGCGATATTAATTTCTTTTCAGAAGTTTTCGATATACCTAAAAAGATGACGAAGAATTTAAAAATTCTTCGTCATCTTTTTGTCTATAGGTATTTATACTATAAAGCTGTCCTTTAAAATTGTCACCTTTATCAAACCTTTCGACAAATCTAAGCTTATTTTATATTATTTTTATAGGCTTAAAGGTTGGTTTTGTTGGTTCTTCTTCCTCTTCTTCCTCGGGAGGAGTAGGCTCTTCCGGTTCAGGGTCGGGGGTCGGTTCGGGAGTCTGAGGCACTTCGGGGAGGTCGTAGATAGGAGTTGAAAGGTCGGAAATGAGAGCAAGGTAGGACTTCGGGAAGAAATAGAGCGCTATTTCCTGCCAGCTATATCCGTTATTCGCCATATCTCTTGCGCCGTACTGACTAAGACCTACGCCGTGTCCCCAGCCTGTTCCCGAGATAACGTAATTCGTACTGTCGGAGGTAAGAACGCTTACCTCGCCTTTACCCGTTATTACGGTTTTCCCCTGCGAATTGTTTCCAACGCTCGAGGTAAAGCGAACGGAGTTTCCGTCCTTATCGGTTTGCGTAAGGTTATAGGGGTCGATGGTTACTCTTTCGCCTTTGTTGATTTTAACCCCTGTGGTTTTACCTATCGTGAGGCGAGCCGATTTACAGTATTTAGAAAGAATGGTACGGACGTTATCGCATTTAGTAAAGGTCGAGACCGTACCGCTCTCGTCGGTAATCTCAAGCTCGTACGCATAGCCTGCGTCGGTATATTTCGAAATGCGGACGGAGGTGATGGGATGCTTTACGTATTTTGAAACGGTTGAGTTAGACTGAAGGTAGCTGAAAAGCTCCTTCTCCCCTACCTCAAAGCTCCACACTCCGTTGGTATAATTCTCATATTTTTCATCGGGGATAGTTTGTGACACGAGATAGTCGTAGCCCTTTCCGCCCCATACCAGCTCTGCCGATTCGGTTACACCTCCCGAAATAGCGTGGTAAAACGTCTCACAGATTTTCGAGTCGTAGGCGAGGACAACGTTATTCGTTGCCTTTACGGCGGCGTCGGTTCTGTCGGTGGAACGAAGTCTGCCTCTGTATGCTTGACAATGAGTTTCGTCGCACATATCGAAGTCCTGATATTTATGGTTCTTATGCTGCATCGCGAGGGTATAAGAGCGCACAACGATAGAAAACGCTTTAAGCGTTTCGTCGGGCCACGATGCCGAAATCTCATAAGGAAGTACGCTTTTGATGTAGTCCTCTATATCGAGGATATTAACGAGAAGTCGGATCGTAGCCATG
>JAZQUE010000089.1:0-2092 GCA_045631145.1 Eubacteriales bacterium | reverse complement strand
ACGTGGGTGGATACACTATTTCTATTCCCAAGGCAGAGAAGCCCACCGGCGTTTCTTCGGAGAACGGTGCTATCGTAGTTTCCGACAATAAGTCTTATGAGTTTGCACCCGTAAATCTCGTAGGCACAGGTGTGCTCGAAGCAACGGCTGACTACGTTACCCTCAATAGTACCTCTAACACAGGTCTTGCAGGTCTCTACTACGTAAGAGTTAAGGCTACGGCTAACACATCTGCATCCGATCCCGTACTCGTTTACGTTTACGGCGACATTGCTGAAAGACGCACTCTCGGTGTATTAAACGAGGTGGGTGGTACTCCTTATGGTGGAGTAGGCAACCCTAAAGCCATACAAGGAACCGCGTTTGAGCCTGAAGTCTTCGTTATTAACGGAGGCAGAGATACAGTTGCAACTAAAGACGACCATTTAAGAGTTGGCGGTTCAATTCCCAAACACGTTACCGATGGTGCGATAGATACAGTTGCTCTCAAGACTGAACTTGAAGGATATTATATAAAATATTCCTACCAGTCGAATGAAATTGTTAGGGCTGGCGAGTTCGACCAGATGAAGTTCGGCGTTGCCTACCACAACGGTAAAGGTTTTAACAATCTTAATGCAAACCCCAAGATAATCTTTTACGTTGCCTTTGAAAACGGAACGATTGAAAAAGTTACCTGGATGGCAAATGAGGCAAAATCACTTCCTATAAACCATCAAAACCCTGCATATTCAACCTACACAGTTAATGTTGCGTCGGTTCTTTCGAATGTTAGCGACGGTTACGTCGTAGGCTTTGAGCTTTATCCTTGGGCTACTGCCGATTTAACTTCCGTTACAAATGGTAGTTATAATTACTACGGTAGCTTTTTATTTGCAGCGGCACTTTATAACGACAGCTCGTTTGTAATCACTCTTCCCAAGGCAGAAAAGCCCGAAGCAATTTCTTCCGAGGACGGCAAGATAGTAGTTTCTGATTCAAGAGATTATGAGTTCGCACCCGTTCTCCTCGGCGCCGACGGTAAGAGCGTTGCAGAGCTTGTCTATACCGACCTTGCAGGTAACAACACAGGTCTCGCAGGTCTCTACTACGTAAGAGTTAAGGGAACAGAAACCAACGGCGCATCTTACCCCGTGCTCGTTTACGTTTACGGTTCGTCTAACGGCAGAAAGAACCTCTTCAAGTCTTCGATTGCTTCTTCTTACTCAGAACTTTATTTAGGCGAAACTGCCACAAGAACGGCAGGAAAATTCAACCTCAACGGAACATCCTATTGGGAATGGGATAACTCTTGGGGTGCGACGAGAGCCATCGCAAGAATTACGGGCGGACTCGATAAATTAAAGTCAAGCAGTACCGCTTCCGACGACGAAAAGAAGGCGCAGTTTGAACAGTATATTGCAGATAATGCAACTACGAGAGTTATCGCTTATACCTTTGAAGCGGATGAAATAATTCCGATTAGCGAGGTTAAGAAGTACACCTACGGTTTTGCTGTAAGATATAGTAACTTTACTTACAAAGACCTCGTTGTGAAATTTGTAGCGAACGTAATAGGTACAGATGGTAGCGTTACATCTTACGAATACCTTCATACCGCGGCAGCTTCCACGCCCTCGGCAAATGGTAAGGAAGGCAATTTCGACTATCTCAATACCGAAAATGGAAGTAAGACGGTAGACTTCACACAGAAGAGCTCAAGCTACGGCGAATGGACGGAACTTCCCACCGAGGGCTATCTCGTTGGCTTTGAGATATATCCTATGTACAATATGACAGACTGGTCGAAGGTTACCCTTGGCGGTACTACATCTAATCAGGCAGCACTTTCCTTCCTCGTTGTAAACGACCCTGCAAACTACGAGATCAAGGAAGACGCTCCGAAGCCCGTACTTTCAACCTTCCCCGTAATCGGTTCGGGCAACGGACAGATAAGCGGTCTTAACCCCGCTTACCTCTACGAGTACAAGTACTCGGCAGACGGCACGACTTACAGCGACTGGCGTCCTGATGAGATTCCAGCTAATTCTACGGCATTTAACGTAAAAGCAGCAGGCTGGTACAAGGTTAGAGTCAAAGACAAAGTCGGATC
>JAZQUE010000088.1:0-9302 GCA_045631145.1 Eubacteriales bacterium | reverse complement strand
GGAAAAGCCTCTGGAGCTTTCTTTCCTCGGGAGCGTTGCCCTTCTGTACCTCTGCGCCCGACGTGCCGAGTGATTTTTCGTTGTGAGACTTCGACGAGCCGGTAGCGCCGCCGATGCCGTCTCTGCCGGTTCTGCCGCCGAGAAGTATAACCACGTCGTCGGGGGCGGGCCTTTCACGGCGAACGTTCGACTGAGGCGCCGCGCCGAGCACTGCGCCTATCTCCATATGCTTTGCAAGATATCCGTCGTGGTATATTTCATCTACCTGACAGGTCGCAAGTCCAATCTGATTTCCGTAGGAGGAATAGCCCTGCGCTGCTGTCGTTACGAGCTTTCTCTGAGGAAGCTTGCCCTGAAGGGTTTCTTCAACCGCTCTCGTGGGGTCAGCTCCGCCCGTTACACGCATCGCCGCATAAACGTAGCTTCTTCCCGAAAGAGGATCGCGTATAGCACCGCCGATACAGGTCGCCGCACCGCCGAAGGGCTCGATTTCGGTGGGATGGTTGTGAGTTTCGTTCTTGAAAAGAAGAAGCCAGTCCTCCTCTTTTCCGTCAACCGTCACCTTTATCTTAACCGTACAAGCGTTTATCTCCTCCGACTTGTCAAGTCCCTCGAGCTTGCCCATACGGTCGAGTGCACGTCCCGCAACGGTGGCAAGATCCATAAGACAAAGAGGCTTGTTTTCTCTGCCCAGCGTTTTTCTCATTTCGAGATATTCGCCGTAGGTCTTTTCTATTTCTCCGTCTTCAAATTCGGCGCTGTCGATTATCGTGCCGAAGGTGGTGTGACGGCAATGGTCAGACCAATAGGTGTCTATCATTTTGATTTCGGTGATAGTGGGCTCTCTCTCTTCGCTCTTGAAATAGCCCTGAAGGAAGCGGATATCGCTGTCGTCCATAGCGAGCGAGTGGGATACGAGGAAGTCGTGAAGTCCCTTTTCGTCGAGGGCAGTGAAGCCGTCGAGTACCTCGACGTCGGCAGGCTCGTCCACCTCCGTTTCGAGCGTTTCGGGCTTTTCGAGACTTGCCTCACGGCACTCTACGGGGTTGATAACGTACTTCTTTACGCTTTCAAGTACCTCGTCTGTAATATCACCCTCAAGAACGTATATTTTTGCGCTCTTGACGGTGGGGCGTTCACCCTTTGAAATAATCTGTATACACTGCGCCGCCGAGTCGGCTCTCTGGTCAAACTGACCGGGCAGTGGCTCAACGCCGAAAGCGACGCATCCTCTCGTGTCGAGCTCGGTCGATGCATTGTCAAGCTGCGGCTCGGAGAAAACCGTATTTACCGCCTTCCCGAAAAGCTTTTCGTCAATGCCCGATACGTCGTAGCGGTTGATTACTCTTACCGCCTTGACCTCGGTGAGTCCGACAAAGTTATTAAGGTCACGAAGGAGACCCGACGCCTCGTGCGCCTCTCCCTCTTTTTTCTCAACGTAAATGCGATATACCATTTTAGACTCCTTTTGAAAGCTCGACCTTTTGGTTAAAACCGAAAATGAAAAGTTTCGGTTTTAAGTTATAACATTTCCCAAAGAGAAAGTGCGAACAAAGAGAGGTCAAGCTATTGATTTTTTAAGGTAGAAAACCTTTGGTTTTCTTTGATTATTCCAAATTTCATTTTCTTCGCACCTCTCTCGCACTGCCGTACACTTGTACGGCGACGGCTTCGAGATGCACGATTTTACCTCAAAATCTCTTCGCTTTTTGGGGGTAGATATTTTGGCTGATAAAATGAAAATGGAAAATTAACCTTTTTTATTCTTTATTCTTTCTTATTTACTATTTCGATAGTTTAAGTGCTTTTTGTCCGATGTCCTTGCGGTAGAAGGCGTTTTCGAAATGAACCTTACCGCTTGCCGCATAGGCTTTTTCTATTGCTTTTTCAAGGCTTTCAGCCTTTGCCACAACGCCGAGCACTCGTCCGCCTGAGGTGACTACCTTGCCGTCCTTCTCCTTTGCGCCTGCATAGTAGATGAAGGCATCTCCCATATCCTCGTGGGTGATCTCGAAGCCCGTCTCATACTTCTCGGGATATCCCTTTGAAGCGTGAACGATACAGCACGCCGAGCCCTTCGAGAACTTAACGTCGATTTCAGAGAGCCTTTCGTCTCTTACCGCCATCATCGTTTCAAGAAGGTCGTTTTCCATAAGAGGAAGCACTACCTGCGTTTCGGGGTCGCCGAAACGGCAGTTATATTCGATAACCTTCGGGCCCTTCTCTGTGAGCATAAGTCCGAAGTAGAGGCATCCCTTGAAGGGACGGCCCTCGGCGCACATAGCACGGATAGTGGGAAGGAAAATCTTCTCCATACACTCCTTTGCTATCTCGTCGGTGTAGCAGGGGTTGGGAGCAATCGTTCCCATACCGCCCGTATTGAGTCCCGCATCTCCGTCGAGCGCACGCTTGTGGTCCATCGAGGACACCATCGGCACAACGGTTTTCGAGTCGGTGAATGCGAGCACCGATACCTCGGGGCCCGTTAAGAATTCTTCTATTACGATACGGCTTCCGCTCTTTCCGAAGGCGCCGTCCTCCATCATCATCTTGATAGCCGATTCGGCATCGGGAATAGTTTCGGCGATTATAACGCCCTTACCGAGCGCAAGACCGTCTGCCTTTATAACGATGGGCGCTTCCTTCTCTCTGACGTAGGCGATAGCCTCCTCCATCTTGTCGAAGGTCTCGTATTCGGCGGTAGGAATAGCGTACTTCTTCATAAGGTTCTTCGAGAAAATCTTACTTCCCTCGATTTCCGCCGCCTTGGCATTCGGGCCGAAGCACTTTATACCTATCTCTTCAAGTCGGTCAACCGCACCGAGCACCAAGGGATCGTCGGGGGCAACCACCGCGAAATCGACCTCGTGGCTCTTTGCAAACTCGACAATTCCCTCGATATCCTTCGCACCGATATTCACGCACTCCGCATCATCCGCAATTCCGCCGTTACCCGGAAGCGCCCAGATGTGAGTGACACTTTTATTCTCTTTTATTTTTTTAATTATGGCGTGTTCTCTGCCACCGCCACCTATTACGAGTACATTCATCATAAAAAATATCCTTACATTTCTATTTTTTATGAATATTGAAGATTGAAGATTGAAGAATTTTGGAAAATTTTGCAAAGCAAAATTCACCTTAATTATTCACTATTCATTATTCATTATTCATTATTCATTATTTTCCATCATTGAGAAAAGCTCAATGATGGAAAAGTCTCATTCCCGTAAACGCCATAGTCATACCAAACTTGTCGCAGGTTTCGATGACCTGGTCGTCTCTTACCGAGCCGCCCGGCTCTGCGACGTAGGAGACACCGCTGCGCTTCGCTCTCTCGATATTGTCACCGAAGGGGAAGAATGCGTCTGACGCAAGGGATACGCCTGTGATGGTGTCAAGGTACGCTCTCTTTTCTTCCTTTGTGAGCACCTCTGGCTTTTCGGAGAAGAAGCTCTGCCATACGCCCTCTGCGAGCACCTCCTCGGGCTCGTCGGAAAGGTAGATGTCGATGCAGTTGTCTCTCTCGGGACGGCGAACGCTGTCAAGGAAGGGAAGGGCAAGGGTCTTCGGATGCTGACGAAGATGCCAGAGATCCGCCTTGCTTCCTGCAAGTCTCGTGCAGAGAATTCTCGACTGCTGACCTGCTCCAACGCCGATGCACTGTCCGTCGTAGGCGTAGGAAACCGAGTTCGACTGCGTATATTTAAGTGTGATAAGAGCAATTATGAGGTCGATAGCCTTGTCCTCGGGGAGCTCTTTATTTTTAGTTACTATATTCGAAAGGAGTGCACGGTCAATCTTGAAGTTGTTTCTGCCCTGCTCGAAGGTGATGCCGAAAACTTCCTTGTGCTCGATTTCGGCAGGAACGTAGCTTTCGTCAATCTTTACGATGTTGTAAGCGCCCTTCTTCTTCGACTTTAGTATTTCAAGTGCCTCGGGCTCGTAGTCGGGGGCGATAATACCGTCGGATACCTCTCTTGCGATAAGACGCGCGGTAACGACGTCGCACTTGTCGGAAAGTGCTATCCAGTCACCGAAGGAGGACTGACGGTCTGTTCCTCTCGCTCTTGCATAGGCAGAGGCGAGAAGGGAGGAGTCGAGGTCCTCGATATCGTCAACGAAGCAAGCCTTCTTGAGACTCTCGGGAAGAATTTTTCCGACTGCCGCCGAGGTGGGAGAAACGTGCTTGAAGGAGGTAGCCGCAACCATTCCCGTCGCTTCCTTTATCTCCTTTACGAGCTGCCACGAGTTGAAGGCGTCGAGGAAGTTTATGTATCCTGGTCTGCCGTTCAAAATCTCAATGGGAAGCTCCGAGCCGTCCTGCATATATATCTTCGAGGGCTTCTGATTGGGGTTACAACCGTATTTAAGTTCAAATTCCTTCATTTGTCTCTCCTTATACGTTCTTATTTATGATGATTTCTTCACTGTCCGAGCCGTCGAGCTCGACGCTTCTGACGAAAAGCGAAACCTTGTTGTCGGGGTTGAGGCTTTCCCATACCACGTCTGCAAGCTCTCTTGCGGTGTTCGGAAGCACTACTCTTTCGGGCTCTCCGTAGAAGGAGGGAATGGGGCTTCCGTCGCACTCGTAGGTGTGAATGAAGTGACCGAGCGCGTTTATGGGAGTATAGTTATAGAAATAGCGGTCGCAAACCTCGGGGTTTCCGTCCGAGCTCTTTAAAATAGAAAGCTTGTAGCCGAAGCACTCCTCCACGAAGTTGTAGTAGAGCGCACCCGAAACTCTGGGTGTGAAGTTTGGCGCATCTGGCTCAAACTCACGGGTAGTGAGCGCCTTCTCGAAGGCGTACTCGTCCTCGGGGGTCTCGCAGATGAAGTCGTAGATAGTATTAGTCTGGTCGCCGTTGGTGATGATATCAACGCTACCCTGACAAGCTTCAAGGTAGGGGTTATATATAATGAGACTGGGGTCAACGAGCTTCGACTCGTCGAACGCCTTCGTCCTCATTCCGCCCTCAAAACGCTCAAAAATTCTGTTACGGCTGTTTTCACTTCTTCCCATAATGAAGTAAGCGATAAGCGCCCTTTTTCCGTCGGCGCTCTTGCCGATGATTATTCCTCTTCCGGGATAGGAATTCGAGGAAAGAAGCTCTTTTATGGAATTAAGTCCCTTTATACTCATTGTTTTACCTCTCCTTGTAAGCTTTTTGCAACCTCCTCGGTCGCTCTCGGCAGAATTATCCATTCCGCCTCCTCCATAACGCGCCTTTGAAGTATTTCGGGGGTGTCACCCTCCTTTACCTCAACCGCCTTTTGCATAATGATTTTACCGCCGTCGGGTATCTCGTTGACGAAATGCACCGTCGCACCCGTCACCTTGACTCCCTTTTCAAGCGCCGCCTCGTGTACCCGAAGCCCGTAGTAGCCCTTTCCGCAGAAGGAGGGAATGAGGGCAGGGTGTACGTTGATTATCCTTTCGGGATAGCGGTCGGTGAAGCTCTTCGTGAGTATCGACATAAAGCCCGCAAGAACGATAAGCCCGATATTCTCTTTTTCGAGAATTTCGACCACCTTTTCTTCAAAGGCCTCCTGACTTCCTTCTTCCTTTTTTGTGACCACCGCAGTTTTTATTCCCGCATTCTTCGCTCGCTCAAGAGCGTACGCCGAGTGTGAGTTCGAGAGCACCAGAGTAATCTCTCCGCTCTTTATCTCGCCTCGACTCTCGGCATCAATCAGCGCTTGTAAATTTGTACCGCCGCCGGAGACGAAGACGGCTATTTTTGTTTTATCCATAATTATGACTCCAAAATTAAAATAATTGAATAATGAATAATGAATATTGAAGAATTAAGGTGAATTTTGCAAAGCAAAATTTCCGTTTCTATTTTTAGCTGTATTTATAGAAGCAATTAAATTACGAATAAAATTGAAAATTTCCGAAGGGAATTAACCGCAATTATTCATTATTCAATCTTCAATTTTCATTAAAATCAAACGAGCTTAATCTTCTCCTCGTTGTCCTTTATAATCTTACCAATAACGTAAGCGTTCTCGCCGTGAGCCTTTAAAATTTCAAGTGCGCGGTCGGCATCCTCTTTTGATACGACGATGCTCATACCGACACCCATATTGAAGGTGTTGAACATATCTCTTTCGGGGATATTTCCGCTCTTCGCGATAAGGTCAAAGAGAGGAAGAACCTTAACGTCGCTCTTCTTTATTTCGGCGCAGAGTCCGTCGGGGATGGAACGGGGTATATTTTCATAGAAACCGCCGCCCGTAATGTGAGAAATTCCCTTGACCGAAACCTCCTTCATTAAAGCGAGAACGGGTTTGACGTAAATCTTCGTCGGCTCGAGGAGCGCTTCTCCGAGGCTCTTTCCCGAAAGCTCGTCGAGAGGCTTTTTGAGGTCGCAGTTTTCAACGTCGAAAACCTTTCTGACAAGCGAGAAGCCGTTCGAGTGAACGCCCGACGAGGGGAGTGCGATAACGACGTCGCCCTCCGTCATAGTGTTGTTGTCTATTACCTTCGGTCTGTCAACGAGACCTACCGCAAAGCCTGCAAGGTCGTATTCGTCCTCGGGGTAGAAGCCTGGCATCTCGGCAGTCTCACCGCCGATAAGCGCCGCACCTGCCCTGACACAGCCCTCTGCAACGCCCGATACGATAGCGGCTATCTTTTCGGGAACGTTCTTTCCGCAGGCGATGTAGTCAAGGAAGAAAAGGGGTGCCGCACCCGAGCATATAACGTCGTTTACGCACATAGCAACGCAGTCAATGCCTACGGTGTCGTGCTTGTCCATAAGGAACGCGAGCTTGAGCTTCGTTCCTACGCCGTCGGTACCGCTGACGAGAACGGGCTCCTCCATTCCTGCAATATTCGGAACGAAAAGTCCGCCGAAGCCTCCGATGTCACAGCTTGAGCCCTCGGTCTGTGTTCTCTGAACGTGAGCCTTCATAAGCTCAACCGCCTTATATCCTGCCGTTATATCAACGCCTGCCGCAGCGTAGCTTGCAGAGGAAGAGTTTTCGTGAATCATAGTATTTGTATCTCCTTAAATTTAATGAATATTGAATAATGAATATTGAATAATTGCGGATAATTTGCCTCTGGCAAATTTATGATTGTTTGTAATTTTGCTTTGCAAAATTACCTTAATTTTTCAATCTTCAATTTTCATTATTCATTGTAAAGAATAGAACAAAAGTTCTATTCTTTACCTGTCCAACAGTAAGTACAAAGCTCGTTCTCGTCGAGACCTATTGCCTTGGCGATACCCTCGAGGGTCTGATACTCGAGAGAAGCGAAGCCGAATCTTTCGGCAATCTTACGGCGGAGTGCCTTGCCTCTTTCGGTGTGGGGAGATGCATATTCTTCGATATACTTTTCTCCCTCCTCGCCCTCGAGCTCAAGGATAATGCGCCTTGCAATAAGGTCGTACTCCGAGGTGCTTCTCGAGAAGTTGAGGAACTTACAGCCGTACATAATGGGGGGACAAGCCGAGCGCATATGTACGTCCTTTGCGCCGTTGTCGTATAAAAACTCTACCGTCTCCTGAAGCTGCGTGCCGCGGACAATCGAGTCGTCAACGAGAAGAAGCTTCTTGCCTTCGATAAAGTCGTGGACGGGAATTTGTTTCATTTTTGCAATCTTCACTCTCTGTGCCTTGCCCGACGGCATAAACGAACGGGGCCAGGTGGGAGTGTATTTTATAAAGGGGCGGGTGAAGGGCACCTTCGAGCGATTGGCATAGCCGATAGCGTGGGGAGTGCCCGAGTCGGGAACGCCCGATACCGAGTCTACGTCGGGAGTGTTATGCGAGGCGTCGTTTTCCGCCATTATCTCGCCGTTTCTGATTCTTACCGACTCGACGCTCACTCCGTCGTAGGAGGATGCGGGATAGCCGAAGTAAGCCCAGAGGAAAGCGCAGGTCTTCTTGCATTTGTTTCCTTCAAAGAGTACGGTCATGCCCTCGGGGGTAAGCTCAACTATTTCACCTGGGCGAAGGTCTCGCACCTTCTCGTAGCCGAGCTTGGTGAAGGAGTAGGTCTCGAAGGCGGCGCAGTAGCCGTCCTCGTCACGTCCTATGGCAATAGGAAGCCTACCGCATCTGTCTCTTGCAACGATTATCGAATCGTCTTGGCGAAGTATCATAATAAGTGCGGTTCCGTCGATGACCTTGTGTGCAAACCTTATGCCCTCTACGAAATCGCCTTTTAAAGCAATCAGCGCCGACACAAGCTCGGTGGGGGTAACCTGACCGCCGCTGAGCGAGTCGAAGTGATATCCGACAGGCTCAAAGTACTCTTTTATTATTTCTTCTACGTTGTTTATTCTGCCTACCGTCGCAACTGCATACGTTCCGAGCGCCGAGCGAACGAGCTGAGGCTGTGGGTCGGTGTCGCTTATTGCGCCGATGCAGGAGGTGCCCTTCATTTCGGTGAGCACCTTGTCAAACTTAGTACGGAAGGGAGAGTTCTCAATATTGTGAATATCCCTCTTGAAGCCTTCCTCTTTTCCCCAAACCGTCATTCCCGCTCTGCGAGTGCCGAGATGGGAGTGGTAGTCGGTTCCGAAGAAAACGTCGGATACTGCGTCTCTCTTTGATGTAAGTCCGAATATTCCGCCCATATATTATCTTACCGAGAAAAAGAGGTCGGAAAGCGACATGGGGTCGATGTATTCGCCGTTCTTGTAAACTCTCATATTGCCCGAAGCAATCTCGTCGATGAGATAAACGTCGTCGCCGTCGTGACCGAACTCAAACTTGATGTCGTAAAGCTCAAGACCGAGCTCTGCAAGGTCGTCTGCGATAATCTTGGTAATCTTCTTCGTCATATCTACAACGCTGTCGTACTGTTTATCGGTCATAACGCCGAGTGCGGTGAGACCTTCCTTCGTTACGAGGGGGTCGCCCTTTGCGTCGTTCTTGAAGGTCATCTCAACGTAGTAGTCGAGGTCACTGCCCTCTTCGATATATTCGCTGTAACGGCGGAAGAAGCTTCCAACCGCCTTTCTTCTGCATATAACCTCAAGCCCGTGTCCGAAAACCTTACCGGGAAGAACCTCCATGGTAACGTCGTCGAGGTTTGCCGAAACGTAGTGCGTCTTGATGCCTGCCTCGCGGAGCTTTTCGAAATAGTAGACCGACATTTTAAGGTTTACCTTTCCAACGCCCTCTATCTGAAGTCCGACTGTATTAGCGCCGGGGTCGAATACGCCGTCTGCGCCCGTGCAGTCGTCCTTGAACTTGAGAAGCACGTTTCCGTTTTCAAGTGCGAATACGTCCTTGGTCTTACCTGTGTAAATCTTTGTCATAGCCATTTTCTTATTTCTCCTT
>JAZQUE010000087.1:0-4396 GCA_045631145.1 Eubacteriales bacterium | reverse complement strand
CAGCTTCAGCTCCTCAAGCTCCTCGAGGGCAAGCTCTATCTCGTATTCGTCATCGGAATAGTCGTATTCGACTTTGGTGAGAAGTCCTCTGTTATAGGCGTCCTCAAGGGTCTTGATCTCCTCCTCAAGAGCCTCCAGCTTATCGGTATCGGTCGCCCCGAGGAGCATAAGCACCTGCCCTGCCTCGACCTCGGTTCCTCTCGAAACGTAGACCGCTTCTATTTTTCTGTCGCCCTTTACCGTTTCGGTGTAGGTCATATTGGAAACGGCGCTTCCGCTTCCTCTTACTCCCGTCTTTATTTCTCCGTAATCGGTATATTTACCGCTTACCTCGGGGAGCGACCAGTTCATTATGGTATTCGAAAAGAAGGTGAGCACCAGCATTACTGCGAGAAAGACGATGGCAACCGTTTTTATAAGTTCTTTTCTCTTGTTCATTTTTTTATCCTTTCACACTGCCTTGATAGGTAATTCCCTCGACGAGACTTTCCTCCCCGTGAAGGAAAAGAAGTATCGGGGGTATCATATAGACCGTCGCAACCGCAAAGGCGACTCCCACCTCTCCCGTGTTTATCTCGGAGAGGAAGACCGAAAGCGGTTGAAGCTCGGGGTTATCGAGAAGAATGAGCACCTGCTCCACCATATTCCAGTTATCTATAAAGGTGAGTATCACGACGGAATAGAGGGCGTTTTTGCACATTGGGAGACATATTTTATAAAAAATTTTGAATTCTCCCGCACCGTCAAGCCTTGCCGCTTCAAGTGATGCGGGGGGTACTCGCCTCATACTTTTCGTTAAAATAAATACCGACAAGGGCGTAAAGATACCCGGTAGCAATATCGCCCATCTTGTACCGATAATTCCAAGCATATCGGAGACGAGGAAGTTCGGCACGAGGGTGACCTGATAGGGCATAAGCATTATGATTATGTAGGAAAAGAATACTAAATTCTTGACCTTGCCTCTGTATCTGTAGAAGCCGTAGGAGGCAAGAGCGGCTATCGCCGTCTGTCCGAGGACGATAGGCAGGGTGAGTATCACCGAGTTCCAGAACTTAAGTAGATAGTCGGGGCTTTGGAAAAGCACCGTAAAATACTGTCTGAAGGATACCATATCGGGTATGAGCTTTAGCTTTACCTCCTCCGAAACGTAGGAGGAGCCGTCAGAGACGTTTCCGAGTACGGCGCCGTAGGAGGCGGTAAGCTCGGTTTCCGACATAAAGGAATTGGTGAGTGTAAAGAGGGTGGGCGAAACGAATACCACCGCAAAGGCAAGCGCCCATATAAAGAAGAGGGTAAGTCTTGCGGTTTTAAGTATCTTCGCTCGGGAAGGGCGTCTTTTCATTCTTCCACGTCCTTTCCGAATCTGTCCTCAAGGACGAATATTATTCCGATTATGACGACTATTACCGCCGACATCACGATAGCGGCGGCGGAAAGCCTCGGATAATCAAGATTCTTGAAGGTATTATTCATAAAATGCTGTAAGAAATAGAGCGTTTCGTAGGGCCATTGTCCCGTCAGGAGATAGACCTCTCTGAATATCTTGAAGGAGTTAATAAGCGAGAGAAGAAGCACGAAGAATATCGAGGGGGATATGTAGCGGAGCTTTATCTTGAAAAAGCGCTGTACGGCGTTTGCGCCGTCTACCTCCGCCGCTTCTATCTGGTCCTTCGGGATATTCGAAAGTGCCGCCATAAAGAGTATCATATTGTAGCCGAGGTTTTTCCATAAAAAGAGAAGGGCGACGACTATCTGGCTATACTCCGATTTCATCCAGTCCACAGGCTCAAGTCCGAAAAGAGAGATAAAGGTATTAAACGAGCCGTTAAAGCTGAAAATCACCTGCCATATGAGGATAATCGAGGCAGTCGGTACCATCATCGGACTTAAAAAGCAGGTGCGGAATTTGCTTTTACCCGGTATTTTCGCATCAAGGATAATTGCGAGGAAGAGGGATAGCACCACCGCCGAAAAAACGGTAGCGAGCGAAAAGGTTAGGGTGTTCTTCGACGCCGTCAGGAAGGCGGTATTGGTGAAAAGCGCCTTGAAATTATCAAGTCCCACGAAGTTATGATTTGAGACGTTATCAATGAGCGAATAATAGATAACGAAGCCGAAGGGCAAAACGTAAAATACAAGCACGCCGACAAGACTTGGCAGTATATAAAGCCACGATCCTGCCACCGCTTTTACTTTATTTGCCGTCGATTTTTTCAAGGCTGTCCCTCCCTTTTTCGAGTTTTTATTTTAGACTTTAAAATTCAGAAAATGTTCCTTAAAAATTCCTAATTTAATTATATATTCATACCGCCGTTTTTACAATAGCATTAACAGAAAATTAATAATAAATAATAGACTTGATTTTTTACCAATCGAGGGGTATAATAGATAAAAGAAAGGATGTGTTAATATGAGTGAATGTACACACGACTGCTCCACCTGTGCATCGAAGGGTAACTGCTCGTCCGAGATACAGAAGGAACAGCTTAATAATTACAGTAAGGTAAAGAAGGTTTACGGTATCGTCAGCGGTAAGGGCGGTGTCGGCAAGAGCCTCGTTACCTCTCTTATGGCAACGACTATGATGAGGCGTGAAAACAGAGTAGCCATCATCGACGCCGACGTGACGGGACCCTCTATTCCCAAGATGTTCGGCGTTAAGGCGGGTATTGAAAGCACTCCCGAGGGACTCGTTCCCGCAGAGAGCAAGATGGGTATTCAGCTTACCTCGGTAAATCTTATGCTCGAGGATGAGACCGACCCTGTAGTATGGAGAGGCCCCGTTATTGCAGGAATGGTAAAGCAGTTCTGGACCGACTTCATCTGGAGCGACGTTGACTATATGTTCATAGATATGCCTCCCGGAACGGGCGACGTGCCTCTTACCGTTTTTCAGAGCCTTCCTCTCGACGGTATCATCATCGTTACCTCTCCCCAGGAGCTCGTTTCGATGATAGTCGAAAAGGCGGTCAAGATGGCGGGACTTATGAATATTCCGATTGTGGGAATAGTCGAGAATATGAGCTATATTAAGTGCCCCGACTGCGGTAAGGAAATAAAGGTATTCGGCGACAGTCACATTGACGAAATTGCGAAGAAGCACAGTCTCAAGGTGCTCGCTCGCATTCCTATGGACCCGACGCTCGCAAATCTCGCCGACAAGGGCGCAATAGAGCTCTTCGAGGGCGACTTCCTTGAAGAAGCGGCAAGAGAAATTGAGAAGTAAGTTTTAAGGGGAAGGCTTTTTATAAAAGTCCTCCCCTTTTACCCCACGAAAACTATACAAAAAAACTGCCGAGAAATCGGCAGTTTTTTAAGTTCAAAAGTTTTTGAAGGGGTGGAAACTTTTTTCAAAAAGTTTCCGCATCGTTTTCTTCTGTCTGGAAAACCTCAACCGTAGCACAAACAAGTCTGTTTGCGTCGGTTTCGGTGATGGTGATTTTAAGATTTTTATATTCGAAGGAGCCCTCTTCGGGAATTTCTCCGAGATTATGTGCAACGAACCCGCTGAACGTGGTTATATCGGAATCTTCCTCTTCCTCTTCAAGAGAGAAGAATTCAAGGAATTTATCGATAGCGGTGCTACCCATTACCTTATACTTATTTTCGGAAAGCTCGACTATTTCCTCCTCGACAACCTCGTCGTGCTCGTCATAAATTTCTCCGACGAGACTTTCGAGTACGTCCTCAAGTGTAACGATACCCGCAGTACCGCCGAACTCGTCGCTGACCACTACCATATGGCATTTCGTTTCCTGAAAATACTTGAGAAGCTTTGAAATCTTCATTGAAGAAAAGATAAACTTAACGGGCTTTACAAGCTGAAAGACGGGTGAGCTCGTGTCGTTATAGAAGTCCTTCTGATAAAGAATACCGATAATAGTGTCGATGTTCTCGTCATAGACTGGAAGTCTTGAGAATTCCGACTGTGAGAACACCTCGGAAATCTGATTTCTGTCAAAGCCCTTCTCGACTGCCACGACGTCAACTCGGGGTGTGAGAATATCTCCGACGTCAAGGTCGCTGAACTTAATGACGTTCTTGATAAGCTCGCTTTCCTGCTCGTCTATCTCTCCGCCAATCGCCGCTTCCTCAACTACCGTAATAATCTCCTCCTCGGTAACGGTATCGTCGTCCTCCCCACTCTTGGTGAGCTTGAGGATTAAATTCTGCCACAAACCGAAAAGGTAGGTTATAGGTGTAAGTATCGCCATAACAAAACACATTGGACGGGATACGTTCTTGGTGAGCTTTTGAGACGTCTTTCTTGCTATCGTCTTGGGGGTTATTTCGCCGAATATGAGTACGGCAAGAGTCATAACTACCGTCGATACCGTAACCGCAAGCTCTTCGTTTTTAATAAGGTCTGTAAAGAGTACGGTTGCAAGAGAGG
>JAZQUE010000086.1:0-2273 GCA_045631145.1 Eubacteriales bacterium | reverse complement strand
CACCTTTTCTTCTCTGTCCGCACCCCAGAAGTGATAGCCTATCTCTTCCATCTCGATATTGTCCGCTATTTCTTCGAGCGCTTCCGAGAGCTCATCCGAGAGTATGCAGGAATTAACTAACTCGTAGAGCACTGTTACCGCTACTCTTCTTGTGATGCATCTGTTTTCTTCTTCAATAGGGGTTGCTTCTTTAAATTCAAAATCTTTCATTACAGAATTTCTCCTTCTTTTCTTTTTGATATCCTTCGTAAACGTCTTTTTTGCGAAGGTTGTTTTTCATAGTTTTCTTGTATGACCCGAGAGCTTCACGGTACTGCGCGAATTGCTCGCACTCCGAATGGCATCCGACCGCCCTCTCTTTGCAGTCTTTACACGGGCTTAAAGGCTTCATATCCTTGCCCCTCCTTCTTCTTTGGCTTAAAATATTCAAGCAGGGAATATATAACTGTCGGAATCATACACAGTGCTCCCCACGTCAGTAACGTGCCGACGCCCTTTGGCTCTCTCAAGCCCTGCTCAACGTAAAAGTCAGAGGACCCGACGCCGAAAAATATAAGCAGAATTCCTAAAAGTGCCGTCGCCATATGATGCTTCTTGAAAAATCGGTAAATCATAGACTCGTCCTAACTCAGCCACTTTGCAAGGGCTACTACCGTTACGTAGTACCGTCCGCCCACCTTTTTTCTTGGGAACGATTTATCGTTGTCCATCTGCTTTCTGGAGCATCCTATGTAAGAAAGAGCATCGAGATAGGGGATAAGCTCCCCCGTAAATTTTTGAGACAGCCTTTCAAGGTTATCTCTGAAATCTTTTTTCTCCATTACTGTTTCCGTCCTTTCCCTCTCTTGTACCTTTGGTACATTGTGAGCTTATAGTCTTTCTCGTCGTGCTCTTCTTTAAATTCCTTCTTCTGAAGAGCGAGCCTTTCTTTGTTCTTCTCGTGATACTCTTTGTACTTCCTACATTCCGAATGACATCTCGGGTAGCGGTCTGGGCATTTATAGCAGGGTGATTTATTCATTTTTTAATATCCTTTCGCATTTCTTTTTTTAGATAGTATGCCTTGAAAACAACCGCTTTAATAAGCTTTGATACACCGAGTCCTGTCATTACCGCCGAAAAGGTTAATAAAAATTCTTGCATAATTCCTCCTTGATTTTTTTATAATATATGGTATAATCAAGGGGAGGGAATCTCCCCTTGATTTGTCGGGTACTTTATATCCGTTTGCTTATTAAAGCAATCAGCACTCCGACGAGCAGGTCAATCAGTCCACTTATAATTAACTCGGTCAAGTTAATTGTGGTCTTGGTTGACCTTTTTTTATTGCCCATTTTTATCACCTCCTTTGTCATACGCTTGTATGCTTTTTCTTTTGTCGAACGCTACACAAGCATCTTCGTGCTTACACTTGAAACATTCATATTCCAAAAGCGGTATCCCGACAGGAACAGCATGCTCATACTTTCGACAGTCCTTACAATTAACCTCATCGTAGTTTTCACAGTTGCGAGGAAATATACATTTTTTACAACCCACCTTCATCACCTCCTTTGTGTTTAATGGTTAAACACTCGTTATAAAAAAATTTGACTTAAAGACACATTCAACGCTTCGGCTATCTTACAAAGAGTTTTTGTATTTGCAGTACCATCTTTTTCAAGATTGATAATTGTGACTCTTGATATTCCGCTTTTTTGCGAAAGTTCCTCCTGAGTCATTTTTAATTCTTCTCTCAATTCTTTTATCTTATATTTCATTTTATCCCTCCTTTTTTGTTTGTTTAATCGCTAAACACATATTACACTATGTTTTTTGTTTTGTCAAGTCTTTTTAACAATTTTTGTTAAACTTTTTTAACACTTCCATTGACAAACAGTTTTTTGAAATGTATAATATTCTTAACACTTCTATTTTTGGGGGTGCCTTATGAACATAGGCGATTATATTAATCAATACCTTCAAGATAAAAAAATATCTCAAAGGCAGTTTGCAAAACAAAGCGGTTTGTCTAATGGATATATTTCTATGTTGATAAACAAAGTAAATCCTAAAACAGGTAAGCCTCTTACTCCTTCTTTAACCGCCTTACTGTCCCTCTCTAAAGGTATGGGAATTACTCTTGATAAATTTCTTCAAGAGATAGATGATATTACCATTGATATATCCTCAAATAGCCTTAGCCAATTATTGGGAAAAGAGACATCGAGCATTGACAATGAATTCTTGCAAATTCTATCTACCCTCTCTGATGAAGATAAAGAATGGCTCCT
>JAZQUE010000085.1:0-3844 GCA_045631145.1 Eubacteriales bacterium | reverse complement strand
GCATATATAAAAGATAGCCCGAATAGAGATCCCCGAGCGCCGAGCCGATAGCGGCGGCAAGAAAAGCGTAGAGGGGAGAGAGAATATATCCCGCAAGAAGAACTATCGCGTCCCCGAGATTGAGATATCCTCCTATCGGCGAGGGTATCTTTATTATTACCGTTGCTACGAAGGTGAGTGCTGAAAGCATAGAGGAAAGTATTATTTTTTTTGTTGTGCTCATTTTGTGACTGCTCCTATTGACAAGATTACAATAAGAGTATATAATAAAACTGAACATATTAAAATAATCAATTTCGGAGATTTTTATAATACCAGATGAAGAAAGAAATTAACAAGCCCGCATATTTGTCGCTTTATGAAAAAATCAGAAACGATATAGTCAAAGGGGTGTATGTAAGAGGGGAAAAGCTTCCCTCTAAAAGAGTTTTATCCGACAAAACGGGATATAGCGTAATTACGGTTGAGCACGCGTATTTTCTCCTTGCTGACGAAGGGTATATAGAATCAAAGGAACGAAGCGGATATTATGTGATATACACCGACGGCGAGAGCTTCGGAGCTTTTGAAGAAGAAAGGAAGAGCCCGAAAGAGCCTTATAAGCTTGAAGAAACTGCTTTTCCCTTTTCGGTAATTGCAAAAGCTATGAGAAACGTTATAAGCGATAAGGGTGAAGCTCTTATGCAGAAGTCGGAGAATTACGGCGTCGGTGAATTGAGAAAGGCTATATCACGCTACCTTATTAGAAGCAGAGGAATTACCGCATCTCCCGACAGAATAATCATCGGCTCGGGCGCGGAATATATCTACGGGCTTCTCGTCGAGCTTCTCGGCAGAGATAAAATATGGGGAATAGAGAAGCCCTCGTATATGAAAATTGAACAGGTTTACCGCGCCAAAGGGGTAACGGTTGACAAGCTTGCTCTCGGAAGCAACGGAATAAAGACGAGTGAGCTTAAGAAAAGCTATGCCGGCGTTCTTCATATAACACCATATCGAAGCTTTCCCAGCGGTGTAACTGCAACGGCGTCTAAAAGATACGAGTATAAAAGATGGGCGAACGAGAGGGGGGCTGTAATAGTCGAGGATGACTTTGAGTCGGAGTTCACTCCTTTAAAAAAGCCTGAAGAGACGCTTTTTTCGCTTTCCAACGATAGTAATGTTATATACATAAACACCTTCTCAAAAACGATTTCACCTTCTCTCCGCGTCGCTTATATGGTTCTTCCCGAGGAGCTTTTTAAAAAGTTTGAGAAAAAGCTATCTTTTTACTCGTGTACAGTACCTACCTTTGAGCAGTATTTGATTTCAGAGCTCATTTCAAGCGGAGCGTTTGAACGGCACATAAATTCGGTACGGCGTAAAAGAAGAAAAAATAAAGGGCTGTAAGCTTACAGCCCTTTATTCTATCCAATTATAGCATTCTCTAAATTTACAACCGACCATTTTCCGCCATCGTAGGTCATCCCCACGCTCACAGTCAGGTCGCTGAAAATTTCCTCTCCGTCACCGTCAAAGGTTTTCGGAATGTAGGAGTAGGAGAGAGTAACGTTCGCAGTGTAAAGTCCGCTTTCTTTTTTAGTTACGTTTCCGAAAAAGTCGCTGAAGTGAAGGTCGTATATTCCCTCATCTCTCAGCTCTCCGAGCCCGTCGAATACTGCAAGCTCTCCTTTGATTTTATCGTACGTCTCGCTTATAGCTCTCTTTTCTTCTGCTGTGAGCGAGGAGAAAAGGTAGCTTTCAAGAGGAAGGGAGTTTTCTCCGCTTTCAGCTCCGTAGTAAAGCCCCATAACGAAGGTGGCGGCGGAGTTGATTATTTCTCGCTCTACTCCGTCCTTGAGGTCGGCGTCAGAGAGATTCAAGGGATAGTTTTTTATAACTACGTTTATTTCTTTATCCTCGATAGTATCACCCGTAATGAGAACGGGAAGCACCGAGTAAATGAAGGCTCGTCCTATCTTGTATTCGTCGTATCCACTGTTTTCGGTAGATGAGGGAGTGGTGAAGCTTACACCGTCAACCGTAATTTTCGAGCCCTTCGGAACTCGAAGCGTTACGTTATCGGCGATGTAAGGAAAGGAGTCTATCTTATTTTTATCCTCTGTCAGCATTATGTTGCGGCTGCTACCATCGTAGCTTGCGTTCCATAAAAGGTCGGTCGTTTTCGAAATAGTGTATTCACTCGGAATTTCATAGTTCGAGAAAGCCTCCTCGAAATGCTCGGGAGTAAGAAAGCCTCCCTCGTCTATATCGAGATAGGAATAGAAAAGCTTTGCATCCCCCTTCGAGAGAGCCTCAAATGCGCGCTCTGCCGTATCGCGCCCGCCGCCTGTGCAGGAGGCGAGAAGGATAAGAGAGAGTGTGAAGGTTAAAAAGAAAAGGACTTTTTTCATATTTTTTCTCCTTGTGAACTACTTTCATAATAATTATAAAATCAGTGAATGATTTAGATGCCACAAAATCAAGCAATAATTCTGATTACATCTCTTTTATTTGAAAGCAAAATAATCTTATCTTTGTAGTTTTCTAATATGTTTTATCTGAACCACTACACCCAATGAGATATATTTTCATATTATTCTCACTCTTTTTTCTTTGCAGTAGTTACAGATGCAATGAGCATCCTACGAATTGTACCACATTTGTTGCTTAAATCATCATATGTCGTCTCGTCTATTGCATCTATCTTCAAAAGAATCTCTAACCAGTATTCTGTTTCAAAACATTCTTTAAGTGCAATTTCTAATTTGTTTATGAAATCTGCTTTACTCTGTGCGTATTTAGCCTCATGAGAATTTGCACCTATCGACGAACAAGAACGCAAAAGTTGATTTGTAAATACTGATCTGCCTTTTATTTTATCACACACTGCGGTTGTTTCAACGGTCAATTCAATTGCTAATTCTTTAATAGTTTTATCGTTCATAACAATCTCTTTCTAGTGATATACTCGCTCACGCTCGTGCGATATATTTTCACTCCGTTCAAATGCGATATAACTCCGTTTTGCTCCGTTGCGATATGATATAAATTCCTTTTTCTCATTTTTGACATATCTCGCCTACGGCGAGGATATGCAAAAATATATCGCATCGAAGATATATCGCGTACGAAGTACATATCGCAAATTCCGTAAGGAATTTATATCGCTGAATTCATCTTCGATGAATTCATTGTAGCACAAAACTGTGAATATTTCAATTTTTTAAAGAAAAAGATTGACTGATTTTTTTTATGTGTTAAAATATATATAGGAAAAGAGGTAGCTATGAAAAGAAACAACCACGGCTTTGATGAAAAGCTTGCAGAAATGGTATATAAATTCGTCGATTTAAAAGATGCGGGAGTATCTCCCGACTCCGACGAAGCAAAGGCGCTCGTCGGGGAATGGCAACGCTTTATGACGGTGAATTATTACGAATGTAACGACGAGCTTTTAGAGGCTCTTGGCGGGATGTATGCAGGCGACGATTTTAAAGGTAAGATAGACGTCTTCGGCGAGGGCACGTCTCTTTATATGAGCCGAGCTATTTTTGCTTATTGTAAGGGTAAACGATAATAAAGGAGAGATAATATGTCACTTCAGGAATCGGGAGAAATGTATCTCGAAACGATATACGTCTTAACGAAGATGAAAAAATCGGTGCGCTCTATCGACGTCTCCGAGCATATGGGCTACTCTAAGCCCAGTGTCAGCCGTGCCGTCGGACTTCTGAAGCAGGGCGGATATATAATAGTTGATAAGGAAGGCTATATCTCTCTTACCGATGCGGGAATAGAGACTGCAAAAAAGGTTTACGAGCGCCACACTATTATTACGAACTTCCTCGTGAAGCTCGGCGTT
>JAZQUE010000084.1:0-5533 GCA_045631145.1 Eubacteriales bacterium | reverse complement strand
TGATAAATATAGCGCTCCCCAAGGGCAGACTTGGCGAAAAGGTCTATTCGATGTTCGAAAAGGCAGGCTTTGAGTGCCCCTCTATTCACGAGAATAACCGAAAGCTTATCTTCGAAAACGAGGAAAAGGGCGTGAGATATTTCTGGGTAAAGCCCTCCGACGTCTCTATCTACGTTGAAAGAGGAGCTGCCGATATCGGCGTTGCGGGTAAGGATATTTTACTTGAGTATTCTCCCGAAATATACGAGCTTCTCGACCTTAATATCGGCAAGTGCAGAATGGCGGTTGCCGCAAAGAAAGATTTTTACGACGACGGCGAGAGGACTCTGAAGGTCGCAACGAAGTTCGTCAATATCGCAAAGAACTTCTACGCCTCCCGTTGCCGTGATATTGATATCATCAAGCTCAACGGCTCGATAGAAATAGCTCCCATTCTCGGACTTTCCGACGTTATCGTCGATATCGTCGAGACGGGCACGACGCTTCGTGAGAATGACCTCGAGGTAGTTGAAACGGTAGTCCCGATAAGCGCAAGACTTATATCGAATAAGTCGAGCTTCAAGTTCAAGACCGACGAAATTGAAAAGATAGTTGACAGTATAAAAAGACAGGTAAAAACAGATGATTAGTATTTTGAAATACGGCGAAGTGCCGAACAGTGAAATATATAAAAGAGAGAATATTTCCTCGGGTGTCGAGGCAGTCGTTGCCGAGATTATCGCAGAGGTCGTAAAAAACGGCGACAAGGCGCTTTTCGACTACGCCTTGAAGTTTGATAAGGCAGAGCTCGAGCGCCTTGAGGTCACCCCCGACGAGATAGAGGAAGCCTTTGAGAGCGTTGACGCTGAATTTATAGAAATCTTGAAGGAAGCCGCCGAAAACATCACCGCCTTTCATAAAAAGCAGGTCACGAACAGCTTCTTTTTAAACGAAAAGGAGGGCGTATTCCTCGGACAGAGAGTTACCCCCATCGAAAAGGCGGGACTCTACGTTCCGGGTGGTACTGCGGCGTATCCGTCAACCGTCCTGATGGACTCGATACCCGCAAAGATTGCAGGCTGCCGAGAGATAGTTATGGTCACCCCTCCCTCGCAGGCGGGAAAGGTAAACCCCGTAATACTCGCCGCCGCAAAAATCGCGGGAGTAGACAAGATATTCAAGGTAGGGGGAGCGCAGGCTATCGCCGCCCTTGCCTATGGCACGGAGAGTATCCCGAAGGTCGATAAAATCGTAGGACCGGGTAACGCATACGTCGCAGAGGCGAAAAAGCAGGTCTTCGGCAGGGTATCTATTGATATGATAGCAGGCCCGAGCGAAATTCTCGTCGTTGCAGACTCCACCTGCAACCCGAAGCACATCGCCGCCGACCTTCTCTCTCAGGCGGAGCACGACAAAATGGCGACCGCCGTACTCGTCACCGACAGCTTCGGCTTTGCCGAGGCGGTAAGCGAGGAGATAGAGAAGCAGATACCGACTCTTCCGAGAGCCGAGATTGCCAGAGCCTCGATTGATAATAACGGTAAGATAATCGTTGCGGAGGATAACCTCCTTCTCGCTATTGATATCGCAAACGAGATTGCACCCGAGCACCTTGAGCTTGCAGTAGATAACCCCTTTGATTATCTCGACAGAGTGAGGCACGCAGGCTCGATATTTATGGGTAAATATACCCCCGAAGCGCTCGGCGACTATTTCGCAGGCCCGAATCATACCCTTCCCACAAGCGGAAGCGCAAGGTTTTCCTCTCCTCTCGGAGTGGAGGACTTCGTTAAGAGAAGTCAGATAATCTATTATACCGAGGACGCTCTTAAAAAGGTCTCGGATAAGGTAGGGTATTTTGCGAAGAAGGAAGGGCTCGATGCCCACGCAAGAAGCGCTACCGTGCGAGGTGAAAAATGAGCAGATTTTTTTCTTCCACCCATGCTTCCCTCGTCCCCTATACCCCGGGCGAGCAGCTCAATGATAAGAAATATATAAAGCTCAACACCAACGAGTCCCCCTACCCACCGTCTCCCCTTGTGAGCGAGAGGGTGAGAGAGGAATGTGAGAAGCTTCGACTTTATTCCGACCCCGAATGTCGGGCTCTTATAGCGAAGCTCAGCGAGAAGCTCGGTGTCGGAGAGGACGAGGTGGTGGTGACCAACGGCTCGGACGAAATACTCAATTTCGCCTTCCTTGCCTTCGCAGACGACACGCATCCCGTAGTCTTTCCCGACCTCACCTACGGCTTTTATTCGGTTTTCGCAGGGCTCTATAACCTTCCCTACGAGGAAATTCCCCTCGACGAGAATTTCAATATAAGGGTAGAGGACTATATCGGAATAAATAAGAATATTTTCATCGCAAACCCCAACGCTCCGACGGGTATAGCGCTTCCTCTTTCGGATATCGAGAGAATAGTGAAGTCTAACCCCGACAACGTGGTAGTCGTTGACGAAGCCTACGTTGCCTTCGGTGGAGAGACCGCCGTTCCCCTTATAAAGAAATACCCGAACCTTCTCGTTACCCGAACCTTCTCGAAGTCACGCTCGATGGCAGGCGGAAGGCTCGGCTTCGGCGTAGGTCAGGCGTCTCTTATCGCCGATATTAATACCCTTCGCTATTCTACCAACCCCTATAACGTAAACCGCCTCACTCTTGCGGCGGGTATAGCTACCCTTGAGAGCGACGGCTACTATCTTGAAAACTGTGAAAAAATCGTAAAGACCCGCGAGAAAACTATCGACGGACTGAAAAAGCTCGGCTTCGAGGTGCTCGACTCAAGAGCGAACTTTATTTTCGCGAAAAATGTGAAGATTGAAGGACGTGAGCTTTACTCGGCACTCCGAGAGAGAGGCATCCTCGTGAGACATTTTGGTAAGCCGAGAATAAAGGACTATATAAGAATTACCGTAGGCACCGACGAACAGATGTCCACCTTCCTGTCGGTAACTCGGGATATATTAAAGGAGAAATAAAATGAGAACGGCAGAAATAAAAAGAAAGACCGCCGAAACCGATATCACCCTCACCCTCACCCTCGACGGCAAGGGAGAGAGCAGAATTTCGACGGGCTCGGGCTTTCTTGACCATATGCTCACCCTCTTTTCGAAGCACTCTCGCTTCGACCTTGACGTAGTATGCAAGGGAGACAGAGAGGTTGATTTTCACCACACCGCCGAGGATATCGGTATTGCACTTGGGGAAGCCTTCAAGAACGCCCTCGGCGACAAGAAGGGAATTACCCGCTACGCCGATACTACGCTCCCTATGGACGAGGCGCTTATCCTTTCTGCAGTTGATATTTCGGGAAGGACCTACCTTTCCTACGACGCCGAATGTCCTACCGCAAAGGTGGGCGAGTTCGATACCGAGCTTTCGGAGGAGTTCTGGCAGGGCTTCGTAAGAAAGGCGGAAATAACCCTTCATATAAAGAAGTTCGACGGCAGAAATTCTCATCATATTATAGAAGGCGTCTTTAAGTCGGCAGCGAGAACTCTTCGCCGTGCCGTAGCTCTCGACCCCGCGCTTGACGGCGAGATTCCCTCGACAAAAGGAGTACTTTAATGATTGCTCTCATCGACTACGGAGTGGGAAATCTTTTTTCCCTTGTCTCATCTCTTGGAGCAGTGGGAGCCGACGTCACCGTCACCTCCGACCCCGAGGTAATAAGAAAAGCAGAAAAGATAATTCTTCCGGGTGTCGGCGCATTCGGCGACGCCCGTGAAAAGCTTCGCTCGACGGGACTTGATAAGGTAATCGTCGAGGAAGCGGGAAAAGGCAAGAAGCTACTCGGCATTTGCCGCGGTATGCAGCTCCTTTTTGAAAAGAGCTTCGAGTACGGCGAGCACGACGGACTCGGACTTCTGAAGGGCGAGGTAGTCGCTATGGAGGGAAGACTTCTCGAGGGACTTAAAATTCCACACATCGGCTGGAACGCTCTTACGAAAACGGCAGAGCATCCAATTTTTAAATATATCAAAACGGGCGACTTCGTCTATTTCGTGCATTCCTACTATGCCGAAAACTGCGACGATAGTCTCCTTGCTACCGCAGAATACGGAAAAGAGCTTACCGCCGCCGTTGCGAGGGGCAATATAACGGGCACGCAGTTCCACCCCGAGAAAAGCTCCGACACGGGACTTTCTATCCTCCGTGCCTTTGCAGAATGGGAGGACGAAGAATGAATATCTTTCCCGCAATAGATTTGTTTGACAAAAAAGCAGTAAGGCTTTTGAAGGGCGACTATAACGAAATGACCGTATATAGCGACAACCCCATCGAGATAGCCCGCGACTTCGAGAGGTGCGGGGCAAGGTTCATACATATGGTTGACCTCGAGGGCGCAAAGGACGGCACGACACCGAATATTTCGGTAGTGGAGGACATTGCCCGAAATACCAGCCTCTTCGTCGAAATAGGCGGGGGAATAAGAAGCATCGAAACCCTTGAGAGCTATTTCGAAAAGGGCGTCTCCCGTGCAATTCTCGGCACTGCCGCCATAAACGATAAGGCGTTTTTGAAGGAAGCGGTCGGGAAATACGGCGACAAGATTGCCGTCGGTGCCGACGTTAAGGACGGCAAGATTGCGATAAAGGGCTGGCTTGAAAAGTCGGAGGTTACTCTCGACGACTTCCTTTCCGAGATGCAAACACTCGGCGTGAAGTTTATTATCTGCACCGACATATCGAAGGACGGCGCAATGAAGGGCACTAATCTCGAAATGTATAAAGCCCTCTCCGAGAAGTATTCCATGAATATTACCGCCTCGGGCGGAGTATCGACTATCGACGACGTAAAAGCGCTTCGTGAAATGAACCTTTACGGTGCGATAATAGGAAAGGCATACTATCTCGGCGCAATCGACTTAAAGGAAGCAATAGAGGTGTCAAAATGATAACGAAAAGAATTATACCCTGCCTCGATGTCAAGGACGGAAGGGTAGTAAAGGGCGTGAACTTTCTCGGTCTTGCCGACGTTTCCTCACCCGTAAAGCTTGCAAGGTTTTACTCCGAGTGCGGAGCCGACGAACTCGTCTTTTACGATATAACTGCCTCTGCCGAGGGAAGAGCGCTATTTACCGATATACTTCGTGACGTAGCAAGCACCATCTTCGTCCCCCTCACCGTCGGCGGCGGTATCAATACCGTCGAGGACTTCGACAGAGTACTCAAATGCGGAGCCGATAAGGTGAGCGTCAATTCGGGTGCAATAAAGCGTCCCGAGCTCATCAGTGAGGCGGCGAAAAAGTACGGCAATCAGTGTGTCGTCATTTCTGCCGACGTAAAGAGAGTTGACGGCGTTTTCAGAGTGTTCAGTAAGGGAGGCAGAGAGAATACGGGAATGGAGGCAATCGACTGGATAAAGCACGCAGTTGACCTCGGCGCAGGAGAGGTGGTCGTCAATTCTATCGACACCGACGGCGTTAAGGGAGGCTTCGACCTCGAGATGCTCGATAAGGTGCTTTCTGTCGTGAACGTCCCCGTAATCGCATCGGGCGGTGCAGGCTCGAAGAAGGACTTCGTTGACCTCTTTCATACACTCCCCGATATAG
>JAZQUE010000083.1:0-4230 GCA_045631145.1 Eubacteriales bacterium | reverse complement strand
GTGTCGGTGCTCAGCGGAGGAGAAAAGGCGCGCCTCACCCTCGCAAAGCTTATGCTCTCGAAGGTAAATCTCCTCATTCTCGACGAGCCGACCAACCACCTCGATATCGCCTCGAGAGAAACTCTTGAGGACGCCATCCTCGCCTTTAAGGGCACGGTTATTGCCGTCTCTCACGACCGCTATTTTATAAAGAAGCTTGCAACGAAAATTCTTCGTATAAATGCCGTCGGCTGTACAGTCTATGAGCACGGCTACGACTATTATCTCGAAAAGGTATCGGAACACACGACACTTTCGACCGAGGTCAAAGGTGAGACGAGCGCCTCGGGTAAGGAAGAATTTTTACAAAGACGCGAGAATAAAGCAAAGGAAAAGAAGAGGGAAAGGGATATAGAAAAAGCAGAAAAGGAGATATCCGAGCTTGAAGAAAAAATTGCCCGAATAGACGAAAAAATGTCGGGTGAGTTTTCGAGCGACTACCACGCCCTCGTCGAAGCCGATAAGGAAAAAAGCGATTTGGAAAAGCGCCTCGACGAGCTTTATACCCTTCTTGAAGAATTGATGTAAGGAGCTTTAATGACGGTAAGACTTGATAAATATATTGCCTCTGCACTGTCTCTTACGAGAAGCGAGGCACATACGCTTATAAGACGGGGGTATATTGCCGTTGACGGTGTCCCCGAGCGTGATATTGCAAAAAAGATAGATCCCGAGAAAGCTTGCGTTACCTCCAAAGGAGAAGCGCTTTCCTATTCGGAGTATCACTACTATATGCTCAATAAGCCCGACGGCTATATCTGCTCTACCGAGGATATGAGAGACCCTACCATAATGGAGCTTTTACCCGAAAGCGTGAAGCACCACAAGGTCTTTCCAGTCGGACGGCTTGATAAGGATACCTTCGGGCTCGTTATTCTCACCGATAACGGCGAGCTTTCTCACTTCCTTTTGTCACCGAAGCGCCACGTTGAGAAAAGGTATTATCTCGAAAGTGATTTACCTCTTGCTCCCGACGATGTGACGGCTTTTCTTGAAGGCGTCGATATTGGCGAAAAGAAGAAAACGCTTCCCGCAAGGCTTGAAATTCTGGAGGACGGAACAAAGGCGTATATCACTATTTCCGAGGGTAAATTCCACCAGATAAAGAGAATGCTTGAGGCGGTAGGGAACAAGGTCACCTATCTTGAAAGAGTGCAGTTTGACGAAATCGTTCTCGATCCCGCACTTCCGAGAGGCGAGGTGAGAGAGCTTACAGAGGAGGAAATAAATTCTCTTTTGAAAAATATGGCATAACTTTCTCGATGCCGACATAAAATACACTAAAAAAGTCAGGAGTGTATTTTATGTTCGTCTATACCCTTAAAGCCACAACTCTTAAATATATCGGCGTTATGCTCTTTTCGGCTCTTGCGATAATCTTGACAGTCGTGCTTGTGCCCGCATCTCCCAATGACTACGGTGAGGTAGAGGTGCTTGCGGAGCATACCGCGAAGGACTTTAAGAATATAAAGACCGAAGAGGATAGAGTAAAATTCCTCGAAAGCTACGGATGGGAGATTTCCCGTGACAACAAAACTGTCACCGAGATAACCATTCCAACGGAGTTTGACAGTGTCTTCAGCGAGTATAATCTCTTACAAAAAAAAGAAGGGCTCGACCTCGAAAAATATAAGGGCAAAAAGGCAACACTTTATACCTACGAGGTACTCAATTCATCGGAGCCTGCGGTAGCGAGTCTTATCGTTTATAAAAACCGCATAATCGGAGGGGATATATCCTCTCTCTCGCAGGAAGGCTTTCAGCAAGGCTTTACGAAGTAACTCGGAAGAAGGAGAAATCTCCTTCTTCTTTTTTTTCTTGACCTATGATGCTATTTGTGGTAAAATTATTTAATAAGCTCGATGGAAGGAAGTCAAGGATGAAAAAGGTAACAGTTTATACCGACGGCGCATGTAGCGGAAACCCGGGGCCCGGTGGCTTTGGCGCAATACTCGTCTATAACGGAATTGAAAAGGAAATATCGGGAGGAGAGCGTGAGACTACCAATAACAGAATGGAGCTCACTGCAGTCGTCTCCGCCCTTGAAGCCTTGAAGGAAAAGTGCGAGGTGGAAATCGTCTCCGATTCAAAATACGTAGTCGATGCAATAAATCAGGGCTGGCTTCTCTCTTGGCAGAAAAAGAACTGGAAAAAATCGGATGGAAAGCCTGCCCTCAACGTTGATTTGTGGCAGAGGCTCCTTCCTCAGCTCGAGCGTCACGAGGTCGTTTTTTCTTGGGTAAAGGGACACGACGGACATGACTATAACGAAAGATGCGACGCCCTCGCAGTAGCGGAGAGTCAGAAATACGGCGGTGGAAAATGAAAAAGGTTTTACTCGGAATGTCGGGAGGAATAGACAGTACCTGGTCGTGCAGAGCGCTTCAGGGGGAAGGCTACGAGGTAGAAGGGCTTTTTTTGTCACTACACCCTCACGCCGACCTTGAGAAAGCCGAAGCCGCGGCAAAAAAACTTGGTATAAGGCTACACGTCGCCGATTACTCCGAAAGCTTTAAAAGGGAAATAGAAGATTACTTCATAAAGGAGTACACTCTTGGCAGAACTCCTAACCCTTGCGTCGTTTGCAACAGAAAAATAAAGTTTAACTGTCTTTTAGAGGAAGCAAAAAGACTCGGTATAGACCTTATTGCAACGGGACATTACGTCCGAGTGTCGAAGGAGGGCGAACGCTTTACTTTAAAAAGCGCCCTCGACGAAAAGAAGGACCAAAGCTATTTCCTTTGGCAGCTTACTCAAGAGGAGCTTTCACACTTTGTAGCTCCTCTTGCAGAATACGAAAAGAGTGAAGTGACCCGCCTTGTGAGAGAGGGGGAGCTTTCCGACCAGGACGGGGAAAGTCAGGAGATATGCTTTATCCCCGATGACGACTATATTTCCTTTCTCGAATCAAGACTTAATGATGAAGACCTCGAAAAAGCCTTTGGTAAAGGCAACTTCGTTTCCATAGACGGAAAAGTCCTCGGAGAGCATAGCGGAATTGCTTCTTATACCGTAGGGCAGAGAAAGGGGCTTGGAATAGCGCTCGGAAGACCCGCCTTCGTAGTTGAAATAAGAGCAGACAGAAGGGAAGTCGTACTCGGTTTTGAAGAGGATAACCTTACCGATAGATTTGAGTGTAACGGTTTAAACTTTGTGAGCATCCCCGAATTTGAAGGCGAAATGGAGTGCTTCGTTCGTCCGAGATATCGCTCACCTCTGATTTCTGCAAGCGTATCGGTTGAAAATGGAGTTGCAAGAGTGAGGCCCGAACGAAAAATCAAGATGACCTCACCCGGTCAGTCAGCCGTCTTTTACGACGCTCGGGGGAGAGTCCTTTTTGGAGGCTATATTCTGTAAAATATTACAAATAAAGTGTGTTTTTTACAAAATATCAGACGTTTTGTGAAGGTTTTTTGAAGAAATTAAAAAAAATTTAATGTTCTAAATGACGAAACTGCGAACCTCAATTTATTTATTTTGCACAAAAACTTTGATGCTGCTTTCACAAAAAAACATTTATCGAAAAAACTCCGTTTGTGTCTAATGCTTTCAAAATATAAATTTTATATTAAAAAATAAATGTTAATAAAAGATGCAATAGTTATAAATATCAAATCTTAAAAACCTCAAAAACCCCCTAAAAATAGGGGGCTTTTTTTGTTTTATAAAAACGGTGATATATTATTATTTCATTTTTTGTGCACTTTTTTAAAGTTTAAATTTTATATTTTACAAAAACGCCTTTTTTGTATATGGTAATAGCCGGAAAGTTTGTTATTATATATATAATAGGAGTGTTAAATATGGTCATACTTGACAAATTGACCCCTTGGTGATATACTTACTTAGTAAAAATACTCAAACTGGGCAAATTTGTGTGCAAAGCGTTTTCGGTGTGTGAAAAATGCAGTTAAAAGTACTTAAATTGGCTTATTCCGTCGCAATAGACAAGCGACTCGTGTTCGAGTATATCAACCCAAAACTTTCAGGAGGAAAAGTAATGTTAAAATCACTTTATTTAAGACCGATTGCAGTTCTTTTGGTCGTAGTGATGCTTGTTGCACAGATAGGCGTCGTGGCGTTAGCCGAGACTCCTGCGGGAACGGTTCCCGTCGATACTTCACTTAAAACGGCTGCAGAAGAACTTGAGGAGGTTAAGGCTCTTCTTTCCGCCATCAGCTACAAGGAGTA
>JAZQUE010000082.1:0-5262 GCA_045631145.1 Eubacteriales bacterium | reverse complement strand
GAATTCGACATTATAATCTACGCAACACAGCTCACCGCAGAGGACGACAGCTTCGACGATCAGTACGACAAGGATGCTGTATATGCAGATGCTTACGTTACAAATGCAACTGAATTTGCCGAGGCTATATCAGAAGGCGGAACAGTTGCTCTTATGAACGATCTTACCATAACCGACTCTCCTATCACTGTAGCGGCAGGAGAAAGCCTTGAAATTGACCTCAATGGTAATGAGCTTATAGGCATTGCTACTTCTTCGTCTGCATCTAAGCTCATGAACGTTCCCGCAGGAGCTACTCTTACTCTTAAGAACGGAACCGTTACATTCGGTGCAACTACCCCTGATACTAACTGGGGCGGTGAAGGACAGCCTGCATTCCCTGGATATGCTAACAATGCTATCAACTGCTCGGGAACTCTTATAATTGACGGTGCTACTGTTGTAAATACAACAGCTCCCGGCGGAGCATCTTATGCAATTGACTGCTATCCAGGTGCTAATCTTATTATCAATGACGGCGTTGTAGATGGTAGCGGAAAAGTTGCCATAAGAACTTTTGCTAACTCGGGAACTACGCCTATAAACGTTACTGTTAATGGCGGTAGAGTAATAGGAAAACGTGCAGTTTGGATTCAGCTTCCTTCGGGCGATGCAACAATTGCACCCAAGGTTAGCTTGACAGTTAACGGCGGTGAGCTTATCTCAACCGATCCTGTAGATAATTTGGCAGTTTATTCTTATTCCTACGGCAACAGCTTTGACGGTGTAAACATTGCCCTCAATGGTGGTGAAATATACGGAAACGTTGCTCTCGGTGGCGGCGGTAAAACCGTAGGTGACGTTACCACAAAGTATGGTAAGGAAACCGTAACAGTAAGTGATACTTGCACATTGTACGGAGACGTATTCAGCTATAACACAGAAGCTGGCTTTGAAACCATTGAAGCAGAAGAAAAGAAGCAGGTTGTGGCTGAAACTTCAACTCTTGCTACTGCTGTTAACACAGAAAATGCAACTGTTCGTGTAATGGAGGGCACATATTCCTTCCCCGCAGCTTCAAGCTTTGCAGAGGGCGTTACTCTTGAATGTGAAGAGGGAACTGTGTTTGAGGGTACTTCCTCGCTTGATATAAAGGGTGCTACCATTGTCGGAGCAACCTTTGAAAACGAAGGCGGTAAGGCAGTAAGCGGTACTGTAAACGGAACCTTCAAAGATTGCGTTTTTGACGGAGAAGAAACAATTCGTTGGTGCTATACAAGGGCAGGCGAAGAAATAGTATTTGAAAACTGTGTAATCAAGACCTCTTTGCGTGGCGTTCATTTTGATGGAATGAACGGTAACGTTACCTTCAGAAACTGTGAAATCAATGGCTTTAACGCTTATAGCGGCAGCGGTAAGATGGTATTTGAGAACTGCACCTTCGGTTATGACGAATCATCTTGCAACGGCTTGAATATTTACAGCAATACCGATTTGATTAACTGTACGTTCAATTATAAGTCTGGTAAGACCAACTTCATTGATATGGAAGGCACAGGCAAGACCTTGACTATCACGAATTGCACCGCAACTCTTGACGGTAACGCGGCAGACGTTGCTGCTTTTGTAGGCGGCAGCAAGCTCGCACAGAACATTGTTATTATTGACGGTGTAACACAGTAAATTACCCTTTCAGCCACCTCACCTTTTCGGTGGGGCGGCAAGAAGAGAGCGTAAATGAGTTTGCGCTCCCTTCTTGCCGAAAAATAACAAAGGAGGTTATATATGAAAAGAATAAGAATCAAGCTTATTGTTATTTCACTTATTGCGGTAGTGCTGACTTTTATCACCGAGCCTACTCTTGCGTACTTTTCGACAGTCGGCAGAGCAACGAACGTTATAACCTCTGGTGAAATCAGAATGATAATTCACGAGACCACCGACGGCGGCGAGGAATTTCCCGAAGACGGAATTTATATAATGCCCGGTCAGATAATAGGCAAAAGGGTGACGGTGGAAAGTCTCTCGGATGAGCCCTTTTATCTTCGTGTCAAGATAGTTTACGGAATAGATTCAATAGTTCTTCCGAGTGAAGAATGCTTTAAGCTTCTTGACGTTAATGAAAGCTATTGGACGTATCACGACGGCTGGTACTACTATAACGAGGTAGTAGAGCCTCACGAAACCACACAGAAGGTATTTTCACACGTCGAAATAGTAGGCTCGAAGGTCGATAACCGATATATCGGTAAAACTCTCACTCTTACCGTCAAGGCGGAGGCAGTGCAGGCGAAGAACAACCCGATTACAGACGGTCTTACCTATACCGCCGTCGGTTGGCCTGCGGAGTAGGGGTGAATTATGAAAAAAACATTTATTTTATTTATTCTTTTGTGTCTCTTCAGTCTTCCGACGCTTGCCGACGGCTCGGTAGAATATTATGGAAACGCCTCGCATTTCGTCTTTGAAAAGGGCTCGGTGTATTCTCCTACCGATCTCTTTGAAAGCTTCAAGGGCGTAATGCCGGGCGATACCCTTACCGAAAGGATAACCGTCCGTAATAAAAGCCCTCAAAATAAAGTTGGCATTTATATGCGCGCACTTGGCGCTAAAGAGGGCTCTGAAGATTTTCTCGAAAAGCTCACCCTTACAGTTAAGGCGTCGGGTAATAACGGATATCTGTTTTCCGCACCTGCAAGCGAAAGGGCGACGCTCGCCGACTGGGTCTATCTCGGCACGTTTTACGGAGATACGGGGGTTGACCTCGACGTCACGCTAAACGTTCCCACAGACCTCGGAAACGAATATCAGAACAGAATAGGATATCTCGACTGGGAATTCTACGCCGTTGAATACCCTATAGTTATCCCCTTTCCAAAGCCTCAAAAGGAAAAGATAAAATATAGAATTGAGGCAAATTATTATACCGACGGTGTTCTTGATAATCTCGTTCCCCTTGTTATATTGGTAGATAACGATGCCGACGATTATCCCGCACTCGGCGACGTTAATGAAAAATACCGAGAGCTTTATAGGAAATACGGCGGTAAGGTGTACGAATATCGCGGTGTTGAGTATGACGGTAAAACGCACGTATTCACTCTTACGTTTACAAGAAGTGAAAAAGAGGATATTCATCAAAAGGAATATTACGAATATTTCGTCAAGGCGCAGTATTACACTAACGGCGACTTTGACGGCGAGACGTTAATTCTTTCGGAAAAGGTCGAAGCAATTCCCACTATTTCCGAGATTGAGGAAAGGTATAAGGATAGTATAGTCTTTGGCGAAAGCGAGTATGAATTCACCTCGGTGAGTATCATAGAGGGCGGGTATATACTCCGCTTCGACCGTACCTATATTCCTGAAGAGGAAGACCCGAAGCCACCGCAAACGGGAGACGATACACGGCTTCCGTTATGGATATCCCTCGCACTTATATCGTTTTTGTGTATTGTTATTCTCGCTTTTATTCTAAGACGTAAAAAAGAAGAAAACTAATTAACGGAGGTAAATGCAATGAAAAGACATAATTCACGACGCTTCAAGCAGGTTGCGTTTATCTTTAGTATATTGCTCTTTGCTCTGTGGGCGGTTCTCGGAACAGGCGCATCTCTTGCTTGGTTTACCGATACATCGAGTGAGCTGAAAAACATATTCCACTTTTCCGACTTCGACCTTCAGGTCTTTCACCGACTTGATAACGGAGAGTGGGAGGAGATAAAAGAGGATACCGAGCTTTTTAATAAAGAAGCCCTCTATGAGCCCGGGTATACCGAAGTAGTGTATCTTAAAGTGAAGAACAACGGAGAGGTGCCGTTTAACTGGCAGACGGCGGTGAGCGTTTATAAATATACCGAAGGAATAAATTATTTCGGCGACACCTTCAATCTTCAGGACCATTTGCTGTTTGGTATAGCGGAGGGCGAAACCTTCGACGAGGTCAGCGAAAAGGTCAAAACCCGTGAGCTTTGCAAAAAAATTGCCGTTGAAGAGCTGAATTACTATTCGACGACCTCTACCGTTCTTGATGACGGGAAGGAAGCCTTCCTTGCCATTGTGGTAAGAATGCCCGAGGAAGTAACGAACGTAGCAAATTATAAACCGCCTCATCAACCCGAGGTGCATCTCAACGTGATAGTATCAGCAACACAGATTACAGACTGAATATCGAGAAAGGAGACCGATAAATGAAAAAACTCTACGACGAATACTTCAAGATAAAAGAAGACAAAAAGCTTACCGAAAAGGTGTTTTTTGCTCGTTTCGCTTCTTCGGTCGCCTTAATCGTTATTTGTATGGTTGCGATGTCCTTCGCCGCCTACGCTTATTTTTCGGTAACCGTTTCTTCTGACAATAATTTTATTATGGCGGGTACCTTTGAGCCGAAAATAACTGTTACACACGAGAGCGAGACGGTAACCGTAGAATATCCCGAGGTCGTTGAAGCCGAAGGTGAAAATACTGTGAGCTCCGTATCGACAGAAGAGAATATCGAAGTTAACACCGAAGAAAAGACAGAAGAAGCAAAGCCGACCATTGTTAAAACTATTGTAAAAAGTGATATAGAGATAGAAAAGGTCGGGAAGACAGAGTATGTCGGAGTGCTAAAAAAAGGCAAGAATATCGTTACAATTTTCTATGAAGAAGGCAGTACCGATACGGGCTTTTGCATATTTGAAATAGCAGACTGTAATTATAGGTATTTTACAACTCAGTTAGGCGTTGACGGTGACGACGTTGATGAAATCACCTTTACCTTAAATCTTCCTGCCGATGCCGAGGTTACGTTTGTGTCCCATTGGGGAACGTCCTCTCATTACGGATATAGGGTAGTATTGGCATATTCCCTCGAACCATCCGACGAACTTTTTGTTGTTGACGGTGACGTTATAGACGTGCCACTCGATATTGAAGAAGAGCCGAAAGATGAGCCTGTTGAGGATGAACCTACCGAAGAAGATACTGAAGCAACAGAAGATACTGAAGCAACGGAAGATACCGAAGTGACGGAAGACGATGAAAAGGAAGAGCCTATCGAAGAGAGACCTCTTGAGGTTGTCGTAGAGGAAGGCGACAAGCTTTACAATATCGCCGTGAAATTCGGTAATACCGTTGACGAGCTCGTTTATTACAACAGTATTGAGGATAGAAGTCTTATTGTAGTGGGACAGATTATAAAGATTCCTCCGATAGATTGGACGATGCCTACAGAGGACGAAACACCTACAGAGGATGAAACTCCGATAGAGAATGAAACTCCGACAGAGGATGAAGCTCCGA
>JAZQUE010000081.1:0-2330 GCA_045631145.1 Eubacteriales bacterium | reverse complement strand
AACACTTCGCAGAAAAAGCATAAAAATTCAATTTATGAAAGGAATAAAAAATGGAAAATGAATTTATGACCGATGTGAGCGCAGGTGTAGAAGAGCCGGAGGTCACCGACACGGCAGAAGCTACATCGGAAATAACAGGCGAAGAAGAGTCGGAGATCGCCGAACCGGCAAAAAATAATGAGCAAAGCAATGAAGAGAACGCAAGATACGCCGCCGCCCGCCGTCAAGCAGAAAGAGAACTCGCAGCAGAAAAAGAGAGATTCGAAAACGAGAGGGCGAGCATAGCCGAAAATGCTATAGCATCACTTGGGATAACCGACCCTGAAAGCGGTGAAGTAATAAAAACCAAGGCGGACTACGATAAGTATCTCTTAAAGCAAAACGAGAAGACTCTTAAGGAAGTCGCAAAAAGAACGGGTATGTCTGAAGGTGACCTTAATACTATTGTCAATAATCTTCCCATCGTAAAGCAAGCTCAATATGCCGCCAAACAAGCAGAAGAAGCTGCCGCTAAAATCAAAATTGACAAGCAGATAGAGGAGATTACAAAAATCGACCCTTCGATAAAAAGCATATCCGACCTTCTCAAAATGGAAACTTTCCCTCAGTTTGACAAGCTTGTTAAAATGGGACATTCCTTTGTTGATGCTTACAAATATGCAAATATTGACAAACAGCTCGGGAAGGCCGCCGACATGAGTCGTCAAGCTGCTCTTAATTCCGTTAATTCCAAAAATCACCTTACATCAACGCCGTCAAGAATGGCGGGCAGTACAACCGTAACTGTTCCCGACGACGTAAAAGCAATGTACCGTAGTCTCGTTCCCGACGCTACGGACGCCGAAATATCGGCGCATTATGCAAAAACGATAAAAAAATAAACAAAGAGAAAGGAAAAAACGAAATGTTTAAAATTCATCAGTCTCCCACTCTTGGATGGGAGTATATTCCTGCGGGGGCTATTACCCCCAAGATAGGTCTTGCTCTTCATATGAGTTCAGGAAATCTTGCTATTGCAGCAGGAACAACCAAACCCACATATATTTGTATGTGTGAAAAGGATAAGGCGCTTTCTGCGGGCGACATCATTCCCGTTATAAGAGTAACCGACGAAATTATATTCGAAACCACATCAAGTGTTGCAATGACTGCAGTAAAAGCAGGCGCAAAGGTAACCGTATCGGCGGACGGCCTTCAGGTTACCGCAACCACAACAGACGGTGTTGCTGAAATCGTACATATCGACGACACCAAGGCAGGCGGAACAGTCCGCGTAAGATTCGCTTAAAAGGAAGGAGAATAACTATGGCAGGAATTATATTTTCAGAAGGCCCCGGAGTAAATGATTCCATCTTCGGTAAGTCTCAGGCTCCCATAAAGATGATTATCGAAAAATCAGGGGAGGCATATGAACAGGAATCTATCGCAAAAGCAGTATTCAATATGGAGAAGAGTGCTAATTACGCCGAAAAAATAACTTCAATGACGGCGATGGAAGGCTTCCAGCCCGTAGGCGAAAACGGCAAGTATCCCGAAGACCATATGGAAGAAGGCTTTGCAAAAACCCTTGAACACGTGACGTGGAAGGACCGTTTTTCTATCTCCCGCGAAATGATAGATGATTCGAAAACACTCGACCTCAAGAAGAGGCCCGAAGCATTTATGGCAGGCTATGGCAGAACCAGAGAGCGCTTTGCGGCGGCTCTTCTCGGTGGTGGAGTTCAGGGACTTTCTTCGGTTAAATTTGCCGGAAGAAGTTTTGATACCACAACCGCTGACGGACTTTCCCTTTTCTCGAAAGCACATAAATCCAAGCTGAAGGGAGAAACACAGTCCAATCAGTTTGCTGATGCGTTTTCCGACGACGCTCTGGCAGCTCTTGAGTGTAAGATGCAGGGCTTTAAGGGAGATAACGGAGAGATTCTTGACATCACTCCCGATACCATCATTATCCCTAACGATTATAAGCTCAAGAAGGCGGTATTTGCGGCAGTGGGTGCCGATAAAGACCCCAATACTTCGAACAACGGCTTTAATTTCCTTTTCGGCAGATGGAATATTATCGTATGGGCATACCTTGACCAGTTTATAACTGCAGGCTCTTCGCCTTGGATAGTAATGTCCTCTAAATACAACAAGTCAAATATGGGCGCAGTATGGTTTGACAGAACTCCTCTTGAAGTAAAGTCGGTTGTCAACGACGATAACGATGCAAATCACTGGAACGGATACGCCCGCTTCTCTGCAGGCTTTAACGACTGGAGAGCTTTTGCTGTCGGCGGTGTAACCGGCGGAACAACTCTTATATCTTAGTTTACATAGCACGGCAG
>JAZQUE010000080.1:0-10580 GCA_045631145.1 Eubacteriales bacterium | reverse complement strand
CCTTCGCAGTACCGCCTGCGGAGTCTCCCTCGACAAGGAAGAGTTCGGTGTTGGCTATCGTTTTATCCTGACAGTCGGCAAGCTTACCTGGAAGAACTGTGCTTTCAAGCGCCGTCTTACGACGGGTGAGCTCTCTTGCCTTCTTTGCCGCCTCTCTTGCACGGGATGCCGAAAGAGCCTTTTCTATAAGAATTTTCGCAACAGAGGGGTTTTCCTCGAAGAACTCGCCAAGCTTTTCGGTGATAAGAGAGTCTACCATCGGTCTTATCTCGGAGTTACCGAGCTTACCCTTGGTCTGTCCCTCAAACTGTGCTTCGGGAAGCTTGACGCTTACTACTGCGGTAAGTCCTTCTCTTACGTCCTCACCAGTAAAGGTCTTGTCTCCGTCCTTCAAGAAGCCGTACTTCTTGCCGTACTCTACGAAAACCTTCGTAATACCCGATTTAAAGCCCGTCTCGTGCGTTCCGCCCTCAATGGTATTGATATTATTGGCGAAGGTCATAAGATGCTCGGAATAGCCACCGTTGTACTGGAGAGCTACCTCTGCGGTAACGATGCCCTTTTTCGCCGAAACGTAAATCACGTCGGGGTGAATGGGTGGCTCGTGCTTTTTAGAGTTCAAAAACTCGACGAAGCTCGAAATACCGCCCTCGTAGCAGAATTCGTTTATCTTTACCGATTCTTCTTTTTTATAGTGAACGTTTTCCTCGAACTCGTTGTACTCCTCACCGCTTGCTTCCTTAGCAATAGCGTCGGCAGAGTCCTTTGCCTCAGAGCCTGCGATAATATTTTCGGTGGCTCTGTTATCAATGAGGTCGATTTTAAGTCCTGCATTAAGGAACGCCTGTTCACGAAGTCTGTTAAGAACGGTAGTATAGTCAAATTCTATCGTCTCGAAAATTTCGGGGTCGGGCTTAAAGCGAACGGTAAGTCCGTGTCTCTCGGTCTTTCCTACGTTTTTTAAGGGGCGCGCAACGAAGCCTCTTTCAAAGCGCTCGGTATGAAGCTCTCCGTTATAGCAGTTTTCAATCTCCACCCATTCCGAAAGAGCATTAACGACGGATGCACCAACGCCGTGGAGACCGCCCGAGATCTGATATCCGCCGCCGCCGAATTTACCGCCTGCGTGAAGCACGGTAAATACGACCTCAACTGTAGGCGTACCCGTTTTTTCGTTTATTCCCGTAGGAATACCTCGTCCGTTATCCTCAACGGTTACGGAGTTATCGTTTTCGAGAGTAACTCTTATGTGGTCACATCTTCCTGCAAGCGCCTCGTCGATAGAGTTATCCACTATCTCGTAAATAAGATGATGAAGTCCTCTTTGCGAGGTAGAGCCGATATACATACCCGGTCTCTTTCTTACAGCCTCAAGTCCCTCAAGTACCTGAATTTGCTCGGCGCCGTATTCTTCTGTGATGTTCTTTTCGTTTTCGTTCACTATATTTTCCTTTTAAGCCTTTCGGTCAGCGTGTTTACCGCAAGCTGTGAAATGACCGTTTTAGGCTTCCTTTCTTTTCTTTTACATACGAGTATAAAAGATTTTGGTATTTCGGTGGTTGTATTTTCGACCTCACCTTTTTTTTGCGAGGTATTTAAAAAATTTTTTGTAACGCGTGAAACCGTCGAGGTATCCATATCGAATATTCCGACTATGTCGCGCGCTCTTACACTTTTCGAGTGTCCTACGTGTAAAAAAATTGCCATTTTTTAAGCTTTTTCGTTTCCTTCTTCAAAATATTTGCCTTTTTCGACGAATATTCTTTTACCCGAATAAATTCCATCCTCGCTTCCGAGGCAGGAGGTTATTATCACCTGTTTTTCCGTTAGCCTTTCGAGAATATATTCCCTTCTCGTTTCGTCGAGCTCCGAGAGAATATCGTCAAAAAGATATATCGGCGACGACCTCTTTTCCTCCTCGGCAATCTCTCCCTCGGCAAGCTTCAAGGCAATCACCGCAGAGCGCTGCTGTCCCTGCGAGCCGTACTGCCTGAGTGAAATAGACCCAAGCTTTATTTCAAAGTCGTCTCTTTGGCATCCCGCCGTCATCGAACGGTAAAGAATATCCTTTTTTCTCGTTTCGGGTATTATTCTTTTATAAAAATCACTCTCGTCCTCGCTTGTAGAAAAGCCCGAGGGTTTAAACTCAAAGGAAAGCTCGTCGCCCGACATATCGAAAACGTGTTTCTTCGCCTTCTCAAAAAGCCGTTCTGTGTACTCTTTTCGTATTTTCGTTATCTTGGAGGCAAGAGGTATAAGCGCCTCGTCGTAAACGTCGAGAAGGGCTTTATTTTCTTCATTTTCGGTATAGTCCTTAAGTAGCGCATTTTTTTCTGCTGAGAGCCTTGAATATCTGTAGAGATCGGAAATGAAGGTTCTCTTTAGCTGACATATTGCGCCGTCGATAAGCGAACGCCTTTCGCTCGGCCCGTTTTTTACTGCTTTAAGATGCTCGGGCACGAATAAAACCGCCCTGAAATTTCCAAAAAAATCACTCATTTTGGAAATTTTCATTCCGTTGTAGTAAAAGGCTCTTTTGCCGTTTTTATTTATCACGACGTCGTATTTGCATTTTCTTCCTTCGTCCTCAAATACCGCCGTCAGCTTCGCTTCGTTTTCCGAAAATCTTATAAGCTCGGCGTCTCTCGGCGTTCTGAAGCTCTTTGAATTTGCAAAATAGTAAATTGCTTCGACTATATTCGTCTTACCCTCGGCGTCTTTTCCCCAGATAAGATTAGTTTCCTTTGAAAAATTAAGAGTTTCTTTTTCTATATTTCTGAAATTTTCTACCGAAAGACTAATTATTTTCATTTTCTTCTCTGAGTCTTACGGGAAGCACGAGATAGAAATACTCATCGTGCTCGGGAGAAGTAATGCTCATACCGACGAGGGGCGAACGAAGTCTTAAAATTATCTCCTCGTCACCGCTTACCGCTGCCGCACGCAGAGCATCTATGAGATATTTGTTATTGAAGCCTATCTCAATGGGCGTTCCCTTTACCTCTGCCTTTATTTCATCTCTTACCTTTCCGTTTGCACTGTCGCAGGAAAAGATAAGCGCATCGGGCGCAATCTCAATTTTTACGGGGCTCTTTACTCTTTCGTCTATAACAAGACCTGCTCTTTCACAGCATCTTATCATATCGTCAAGATTTACCCTCACTTCAATTTCGGTGTCCTTCGGAATAGTTCTCATATAATCTATATAATCTCCCTCGATAAGTCTCGAGAAGAAGAAAAGATTATCAAAATGCATTATAATGTGCTTATTCGTAAGCTCGGCAACAATTATGTCGTCACTGTCGTCGAGAAGCTTTATAAGCTCCTGAAGAGTTCTTCCGGGAATAACGAACTTCATAGTCTCGTCGGAAGAGGTCTTTTCGTATCTTATCGAAAGTCTGAAGCCGTCACAGCTTACTGCGGTGATTTTTCCGTCGTTTATTTCAAAATACACGCCCGTAAGCACGGGTCTTTTATCATCGAGAGATACCGAAAAAAGAAGTTGCTGACAAAGCTTTTTGAGTATTCCCTTTTTAATTTCGAATTTTCTCTCTCCCACAAGCTCGGGAATAGAGGGATATCCTTCGGTGGAAATACCGATTATTTCAAATTTAATTCTGCCCGAAACAATAGTAACCTTCTGATCCTTATCTACCGAAAGCTCAACCATTCCTTCGGGAAGGGCTCTTATAATAGAGCTGAACTTCTGGGCATTTAAAAGTATTTCGCCCTCCTCCTCAACCATTACCTGTGTTTCGCTTTTAACGCCCTTTGCAAGGTCGTAGCCGGTAACCGTAAGAAAGCCGTTTTCTGCCTTGAGATATGAGCACTCGAGAGAAGGAATGAGCGCCTTTGACGAAAGTGCGCAGAGGGTGGGAAGCACTGCGTCAAGAAGAACCTTTTTTTCAGCTTTTATTTTCATTTGTATCTCCTTATAAAGTGAATTACTTTTTTATTCACACCGTTTTTTCAGGTGTACGACTTTTAAAAAAATCAAGGACTATATTATAATTTATATATAACAGTAATCGTAGTAGTATAGGTGGAAAATGTGGAAAACGCGGAAAAGTAAAAGAAATGCCTAAAAAATTCAGAAAAGACTGTGTGAAAAAAATGTGAGGAAAAATTTACCTACAAAATCTGACATATATTTCCATAATTTTTTCGGTGTGGGAAAAGCTTCGTTTCTCACAATTTACTTACAGAGTAAGCCACATTATTTTCCTGTGATTTCTCTTATCATTACACTGATGTTGTGCTCAAGAAGTGGGTCTATTTTTATTTCCTCCGAAATTCTCTCGCAAGCCGACATTACCGAGGTGTGATGCATATTGAAATATCTTCCTATGTCCGAAAGCGACATATTCGTGATATTACGAAGTATGTATATAGTGATGTGCCTTGCGTTTGAAAGCTCCTTCGTTCTCTTTTTACCCTTTATTTCTTCAACGGGTATGGAATATTTCTTTGAAACCGTTTCGAAAACCGAGTCGATAGTGATACCGACGGGTACGGAACTCGAGAAAAGGTCCTGAAGGGTGCTCTTAACGGTATCGAGAGTAAGCTCCTTTTCGGTTAGAAGGGAGGTTGCGCGAAGTCTCTTGACCGCACCCTCAAGCTGACGGATATTGCTCTTGATGTTGTCGGCAAGAAAAATAAGGATACTGTCGGAAATTTTAAGTCCGAGGTTTTGCGCCTTATTTTTAAGAATTGCAAGGCGAAGCTCGTAGTCGGGTGGCTGAACGTCAACTATAAGACCCTGCTCAAAGCGTGTGCGGAGTCTGTCCTCAAGGGTTGACATTTCCTTGGGAGGACGGTCGGAAGCGAGAATTATCTGCTTTTTGTCCTCGTAGAGAGCATTGAAGGTATGGAAAAACTCCTGCTGTGTCGAGGGCTTACCTGCAATAAACTGAATATCGTCAACGAGAAGGACGTCTGCCGTTCTGAAGCGGTCTCTGAAGTAGTCCATGGGAACTTTTTTAGTAAGCGATTTTATAAGCTCGTTTGCAAAGTCCTCGCCTCTTACGTATACGACGTTCGAGTCCTTGCGGTTCTGAATGACCTCGTTCGTAATAGCGTAAAGAAGATGCGTTTTTCCAAGTCCAGAGTCACCGTAGATGAAAAGGGGGTTATAGAAATGGTCCTTGTCGGCGGCAATAGCACGGCAAGCGGCGTGAGCGAATTTATTAGTATTACCTACGATGAAATTTTCGAAGGTGTACTGCGGGTTATACTTCATATGTATTTCTCCGCCTTCGCCAACCTCTCCCTCAATTCCGTTGCTTTTCTTTTCTTCGTCGAAGGAGGGAGTGCTCTCGATTATATTTACCTTGTCGTAATGGGGAGTATCGTCGGCAACCTCAAGATTGATATCGACGCTAAAGCCAATGACCTCGGCAAGATATTTTTCGAGTGTATGAAGGTATCTTGAAGAGATGATATCCTTTTTAAGCTGAGCCTTTACGTTGACGACTGCAAAGCTGTTGGTGAGGGTCGTAAGCTCTATATCTCTGAACCATAAATTGTAGGTCGGCTCGGAAAATTCGCCGCTTTCGGCAATTTTCGACAGGACACACGCCCATATTTCGTTTAATGAATCCATTTTTTTGACCTTTCAAAGTTTCTACATATAAATAAATATATTATCATCGCAATTATAACATAAAACGGTCAATTTTTCAAGACTTTTTACACACAAAAAGCGTTTTTATGTGGAAAAGGTATAAAAACTTAATTTTACATAGTTTTAACACTTGTTTTTTTCGGAAATATGTGTTACAATACCGAATACTACTACTAAAGGAGAAAAAACTTGGATATTAACGCTATCAAAAATGCAGTTATAGATTTTTTTATACAAAACCCCGAATGGATATATTTGTTCAGAATATTTATAGCGTGCCTTTGCGGCGGTGCAATAGGAATAGAGAGAACGCTCAGACAGAAGGATGCAGGCTTCAGAACACACGTCATAGTTGCACTCGGTGCGTCTCTTTTTATGATAATTTCGAAGTACGGCTTTCTCGATATGCTTCAGTATGAGGGTATCAGGGCGGACGCTTCGAGAATAGCATCTAACGTCGTAACGGGAATTTCCTTTCTCGGTGCAGGAATGATTTTTATAAAGGGTACGAACATCAAGGGACTCACTACGGCGGCAGGTATATGGTCAACGGCGGCAGTCGGTATGGCGATAGGCTGCGGACTTTACATAACGGGTGTTATTTCAACGGTAATTATCATTATAATACAGATACTTTTTCATACCTTCCTTATCGGGTTTGATAAGATTCTTGCAAACGATAATTCCTTCGACGTTGTAGTAAGGCTTCTTAATACTCCAGATTCACTCGACCATTTTAAAAAGGTATTAACAGAGAACAAAATAGTCGTGCGTGACAGTAAGATAACGATAGGCGACGACGGATATTTCACGATAGTTTTATCGGTAGCGGGAGAGGCTGACCTCGATGCTCCGAAGGTGCTCGAGCTCTTTAACTGTGAAAAAGAAATAAAAGCAATAACGATGTAAAAAAGGCTGTAGTTTTACAGGCTTTTTAAATTTTCCGATAAATATTCTTTTGCGAGGCTTTGTGCGAGACTGAATAGCTTGACGTCTCTCATTCCCTCGGCAAGAGGGAGCGAAATTTCGCCGTGCTGACGAGAGCCGAAGAAGTCGCCGGGGCCCCTCGTTTCGAGGTCGTATTCGGCAATCTTGAAGCCGTCGGAGCACTTCGTCATAAACTCAAGCCGTCCGAGCGCCTCGTGGCTTTTAGTGTTCGTTATAAAAACACACCACGATTTGTCCCCCCCTCGTCCTATTCGTCCTCTCAGCTGATGAAGCTGTGCGAGTCCGAAGCGGTCGGCGTCCTCTATCGCCATAACTGTGGCGTTCGGCACGTTTACGCCTACCTCGACGACGGTGGTCGAAACGAGCACCTTTACCTCTCCTCTTGCGAAGGCGGACATTACCTCGTTTTTGTCCTGCGCCTTCATCTTGCCGTGAAGAAGGGCTACTCTGTGCGGATAAAAGCGCTTTTCAAGCCCCTTTGCCATTTCGGTTGCAGAGGAAAGAGGGTTCGTTTTTACCCCTGAAAATTCTTTTTCAAGAGCGTCCTCCTCGTTTTCCTCGACGAGAGGACATATGATATAAGCCTGATGCCCCGAGGCGATTTCGTTTTCAATAAAGCTGTACATTCTCTCTCTCTTGGAGGGAGGAATGAGAAGGGTGGAAATAGGCTGTCTTCCGGGCGGCAGCTCGTCGAGCACCGATACGTCAAGCCCTGCATAAAGAAACATCGCAAGCGTTCTCGGAATGGGAGTAGCCGACATAACGAGATTGTTCTTAATTTTTGCCTTTGAAAGAAGCTTTTCACGCTGATTTACACCGAAGCGGTGTTGCTCGTCGGTGATAACGAGGGAAAGCTTTTTCGGTACTGTCTCTTCCTCAAAAAGCGCATGAGTGCCGACGAGAAGAAGGGGGTCGTCCGAGAGAAGTCTTTCTCTTATTTTTCGCCTTTCCTTTGCCCCTGTCGAGCCCGTCAGAAGAAGTATTTCAAGTCCGAGAGGACGGAAAAGCTCGGAAAGTGAGTCAAAATGCTGACTTGCGAGAATTTCGGTAGGCGCCATAAGATAAGCCTTTTCGCCGTTTCTGAGGGCAATATATATCGCCGCCGCCGCAACCGCCGTCTTTCCCGAGCCGACGTCTCCTTGAAGAAGTCTCCTCATCGCACGGTGTCGGTCGCTTTTCTCGGTGAGGTCACGCTCTATCTCTCCTATCGCGCGCCTCTGCGCCGAGGTGAGAGAGAAGGGAAGGGATGAATAAAACTCGTCGAGAGAAACCTTTTCCATCGACGGCGCAAGCTCGGTGTCCTCTCGCCTGAGAAGCCTTTCGGAAGCGAGAGAAAACTCGAAAAGGTCGTCGAAAACGAGTCTTTTTTTAGCGCTTTCAAGAAGCGCCTTGTCGGTTGGCATATGTATCTCGAAAAGTGCCTTTCCAAGAGGTATAAGCATAGATTTACATAGGACACTTTTGGGTAGAGTGTCCTCGATGTCGCTCGGTGAAAGAGAGGAAAGAAGTCCTCTTATCAGCTTCGAAAGCTTTCCCGACGAAAGAGAGCCGACGGGGGAATATATCGGAACGGTGTCCTGAGCTACGGTGTCAACGCTTTCATAGGCTGGAGAGAACATATAGTAGCCCGACGAGGTTTTCGTGAGCCTTCCGTAAAAGCGGTAGTCCCCGCCGATATGAAAATTATTGACGAGATACGCCTGATTGAAGAAGGCGATATGCACCGCAGGAGATTTCTCACGCTGACGAGCAGAGAAGCGTACTATCTTCTTTCCCGTCGGGGTATAGCCTACTCGCGGAGAGGTGGAAACCCTCATAATAAAGGCGTTTTTCGTGTCGAGAGGTGCATCCTCTACGAGATATCTCGGCGTTCTGTCCTCATAGGTTCTGGGGTAAAGGCGCAAAAGGTCGAGGCAGGTGTTTATCCCTGCCTTACCTAAAGCCTCTGCGGTTTTTGGGCCGACACCCGACAAACTTGACACGGGTGTGCTTTTTAAATCGATCATTCTATTATTTCGGTTACCGAGGCATTATCGGTGGTCATAACGAACCATACGACGTCGTCGAAGCTGCCGTTTTTCATATTTTCGGCAATCTGAACGTCTGCCTTCGAGTAGTTTTCGTAGGTGGAGACGAGGTTTTCTTTTCTCGTGGTGAAGGCGGTCTCGAGAGCCGTTTTAGTATCGTCGTCCTTCACCTTGAATATTCCGACCTCGCATACCGAGGTGGTAGCCGAGGTGTAGTAAATATAGTCGGATACACCCTCAAGGAGAGAGGCGTCGCCGAAATAGTATTCGAAATAGTCGCCGTCGAGGGCGTTTTCGCCGTCCTTTTCGTAGATTATAGTTTCGGAGAGCACCTCGAGCGCCGAGAGAGAGGCTTTTTTGTCGGCGATGGAATAGTCGCTCTCTTTAAGTCCCTCTTCTTTGCAGGAAACTAAAAAAAGCGTTAAAATAATAAGTGCGGCAGAAATAAGTTTTTTCATTTGTTTCTCCTTTACTGATAAAGCTTTGCAAGTCCGCCCTCTGCGGTCTCGCGGTATATTTTTGACATATCACGACCCGTTTCATACATCGTCTGTATTACGAGGTCGAAGGATATTTTTCTCGTATCGGTGAGGAAATTTGCGAGGTTTACTGCCTGAATACTGCGCATTGCCCCGACGGCGTTGCGCTCGTTGCAGGGAATCTGTACCAGTCCTCTTATGGGGTCGCAGGTGAGTCCGAGGTGATGCTCCATCGCAACCTCTGCGGCGTACTCTATCTGCTCAAGGTCCATATCGAAAAGCTCGGCGAGCGCGGCTGCTCCCATAGAGCAGGCAGAGCCTATTTCAGCCTGACATCCACACTCTGCGCCCGAAATCGAGGCGTGGGTCTTTATAAGATTTCCGAAAAGCGCGGCGGTAGCGAGCGCTCGGCATATTTCTCTGTCCGAAAAGCCTCTCTTGTCCTGCTGATACTTCAGTACGGCGGGAAGAAGTCCCGACGCTCCGCAGGTGGGGGCGGGGACCACCGTTCCTCCCGAGGCGCTCTCCTCGCTCACTGCGTATGCGTAGGAGCAAACGAGACGGTTCTCGCGGGTCTCGGCGCTTTCGTCCATATGCTTGCGAGTATAAAGTGTCTTTGCCTTTCTCTGTACCTCAAGTCCGCCAGGCAGAACTCCGTCGGCGGCGAGTCCCCTTTCGATGCTTTCCTTCATAGTAGACCATATCTTTTCAAGAAAGCTCCATATTTCCTTTCCCTCTATCTCTTCGATATAGTCGGGAATTCTCATCTTTCTTTCCTTGAGAAAGGCGTGTATCTCGGAAAATGAGGAGTGAGGATAAAGCGCTTTCTCGGAGACCGTTTCTCCGTCATCACTCTCTATTGCACCTCCTCCGACGCTGTAAAATCTCGTCGGAGAGGACGTTTTTTTGTCTTTTACGGCAAAGAAGTCCAGAGTGTTCGGGTGCTTAAGCTTCGTGGTGAGATAGTCAAGCTCTATCTCAAGAGCCTTTGGAAAGAAGGCGTCCTTCAGAGCCTTTTCTGTTCCGTGACCGAAGCCGGTTTTGGCAAGCGAGCCGTATAAAATCACCTTGAAGGAATCGGCGTCGGGGTGCTTTTCGAGGAAAAGCCTTGCCGCCCTTGCAGGTCCGATAGTGTGAGAGCTTGAAGGTCCGGGTCCTATTCGGTAGAGGTTTCGTATACTCGACATCTTGCTCGGCTTTTTAGTGCTTTCGGTCTTTTTCTCCCCCGAAAGAAGCTCGTCGAGGGGCACTTTAAAAATTCCTGCCAAAGCGACACAAGCCTCAAGGCTGGGCTTCGAAAGACCACATTCCCACTTCGAAACGGCGCGGTCGCTGACACCGACGAGCGCACCGAGCGCCTTTTGGTTAAGCCCTGCCTCCCGTCTGAGACTCAGAAGCTTTTCTGAAAACGTATTATTCATAAGTTGTTATCTCCCTTCTTTTTTGAGAAAGTGTAGCATTTATCACCACTACTTTCAAGGCGGCTCGGAGAAAATAAATCAA
>JAZQUE010000079.1:0-1897 GCA_045631145.1 Eubacteriales bacterium | reverse complement strand
CGTTCCAAAGCTCGTCGAGGACGGTATTTCCATCCGAGAGATTCTGATTTTCCTGGTCGTAGTATCCGACCTTGACGTTGGTGCCGTATTCAAATTCACCGCCGTAATCGTCGAGTCTCGAATTCAGTATTTTGAGAAGCGTCGATTTTCCGCTGCCGTTCTTTCCGAGTATAAAAAATCTGTCCTGTCTTTTTACTTCGAAGGAAACCTCCGAAAAAAGTCTTTTTCCGTCAAAGGACTTCTCAAGCCCTCTTGCAAATAAAACGTCGCCACCCGAGCGTATAGCCTCCCCAAAGGAAAAGGATATCCCCTTCGGTAAATCTTCGGGGCGCTCGAGCTTTTCCATTCTGTCAATCGCTTTCTGACGAGACTCGGCGGCTATAATATTGCGCTCTCTGTTCCAACGCCTTTGCTGCTCGATATACGCCTCAAGACGTGCGATTTCCTTTTGCTGATTTTCGTAGTGGCGCATATCTATTTCACGCTCAACTCTTTTTTTCTCCTGAAAGACCGAATACGAGCCGAGATAAAGCTTCGCGTGGGTATTCTCGACGTCGAGGGTTTTAGTCGTCGTGCTATCGAGAAAATATCTGTCGTGCGAAATTACGATTACCGTTGCGGTAATGCTCTTTATATAGTTTTCAAGCCATTCCACCGATTCGATATCAAGATGGTTGGTCGGCTCGTCGAGAATGAGAATGTCATTATTCTGAAGAAGCAGTCCGACGAGGGCAAGAGCCGTTTTCTGCCCTCCGCTCAGCGAGCTTACGGGGAGGTCGAAATACCTTTCACCAAATCCCATTTTCGTGAGAACCGATTTCGTTCTTCCCTCGTACTCGTAACCGCCCTCGCTCTTGAATCTTTCAAGGAGTGCGGTATACTGCGAGGCGGTAGTCATATCGGCGCTCTTCTGCATATCATTCTCAAGTGTCTCGAGACGTCTCTTCATTTCGATAAGGTGAGAAAAATTAAGGAGCATTTCTTCGAGCACGCTTCTGTCCGAGTCGATTACGGCATACTGGTCGAGATAGCCGATTTTCGCCCCTCCTTCGATAAATACGTCGCCCTTGTCAGCACGAATTTTACCGAGAATAATTTTCATAAGAGTCGTCTTTCCCGCACCGTTGACACCGACGACGCCCACTCTGTCTCCCTTTTCAACCGAAAAGGTGACGTCGTCGAGAAGGACGTCGGTACCAAATGAAAGAGATATATTTTTACAGCTTATACTAATCATATCGTTCCTTTAGTCTTTTTGTTTTTCAAGCCGCTCTTCGAGGTATTCCCTCGAGACGGTTTCTGCCTTCAAAAATTTCACGACATCCGAGAGAATAGGTAAAGACGGTGTAGGGCGTTTTTTCATAGAGAAGACCTCTCGAAAAATAGTCGAGCATAGCTTTACCTCTCGTGTTTTTTTAAGTATATCACAAAAAAGCTCATTCTTCAATAACCTCTTGATTTTTTTCGTTTTTTAAAGTATAATAAATTCCCACCTAAAACGAAAGGAATGATTTTTATGGGTAACATCTGGCACGACATTTCACCTAAAAGAATAAACTCCGACGACTTTATATGCGTCGTTGAGATTTCAAAGGGCAGTAAAAAGAAATACGAGCTTGATAAGGAGACGGGGTACATAATTCTCGACAGAATACTCTATACCTCTACTCACTATCCCGCAAACTACGGCTTTATTCCGAGAACTCTCGGTGATGACAACGACCCTCTCGACGTGCTTCTTCTCTGTGCAGAGCCCCTTGAGCCTCTGTCGCTTGTAAGAGCGTATCCCATCGGTGTAATTTCGATGATAGACAACGGAAGAAGCGATGAAAAGATAATCGCCATCCCCTTCGACGACCCGAACTACAATCAATATACAAACATTGATCAGCTTCCC
>JAZQUE010000078.1:0-4703 GCA_045631145.1 Eubacteriales bacterium | reverse complement strand
CTTCAGATTCGTTTTCTTCGGGAGTTACGTTGATACCGTTTATAAGGTCGAAATATTCAGAGCTTTCAACGTAATAGTTGTAAAGTGCTTTAAGAGTGTTAATGAGGTTGAGCTGACTTGCGGAGTTCTTCTCAACCACCGCCTTGACGTATGCGAAGGGGCTATAGAGGAATTTTGCAGTTTCATTACCCTTCGTTACGGTAAGAAGGCGAAGCTTGTTGAGTCTGTGAGAAGGAATGTTCGAGATATCAACGTACCAATAGCCGTCCTTCTCGTGAGGCGTAAGAACAGTTCCGTTTTCAAGAGTGAAGGTATAATCTCCGATAGAAGCGCCTTCATCAAGCTTGAAGTAATGTCTCATTGCGGTTTCACTCTCGAGTAACAAGCTACTACTGTAAATAGTGAGACCTGTTACAGAGCCTGCCTTGACGGGCTTATGAACCGAGGTGATGCTTACGTCAAGATCCGACACGTCGGTCGAAGGATCGATTTCGATTTCTTCGGTCGAGAAGTATTTTCTCGAATATTCACCGTAGTCATACATAGCGTTAACAAGATTTATACTATCTGCGAAGGCTTCCTCGTTCTTATTTACATAATCAACGTAATCTTTTACGCTGACTGTCGCGGTTTCTGAGGAAGTGGAAGACTTAATAGTGAAGGTTATGTATTCGTGCATTTCCTTCGCCGCTACGTTAAACTTAACGTAGTAAACCGTCTCGCCATTCTGAACAGTGCTTACAAGTACTGCGTCGTCATAAGGCTCGCCCTTGAAGGTTACCTCAATGTCAATGTCATCTATATGGAGAATCGCATAAGGAGTAAGCGAAACGTACGCCTTAACACCGATGCTACCCTCGAGTAAGAGGCTAAAGCTGGTAATCGTTATATCATCGGTGACCGTCGCAACAAACGAGGCACTGAGAGAACCGAGATATACGGGAATTTCGATTTCGTTACCAACTGCTACGATGGGGTTAGAGCCAAGTCTGATAAGAGAAAGCACGTCGAGTGAACCTACCGAAGCGGTGAAGGCGTTTATATCAATCATCTCGCCTGCTTCATAGGTTGTCGATTCGGGAGGAGTTACCTTGAACGCCTTATCGAGCACAGTAGCGTTGATAGTTGAAACTTCTGCCCACTCCTCTGCAGTTCCGAGGTAATAGTAGCTCGAAACGGTTGCCGAGGAGAAAGCGCTGTCAGAAATCGAGGTAACGGTAGTATCGAATATAAGTGTATTGAGTTCTATACCATAAAACGCCTTATCTGCGATAGCGGAGCCGATAACTACGGTCTTGAGAGTTTCGGGAACGACATCGGTATTAGCGTTTGCGGAAAGAGCGCCGAAGATATATCCTATAAAGGAATTGTCAGAGCCGACTCTATCGCCTGCAAAGGGAAGAACGACAGCTGCAAGCTTATCACAGTTTGCAAAAGCAGAGTAGCCGATCTGAACGGTAGTATAAGGAACTGCCATCGACTGAAGCGATTTCGCACCCATAAATGCGTAGTCACCGATAGTGTAAAGAGAATCGGGAAGATATACGTTTACAAGAGAAGAACATCCCGCGAAGGTCTTATAGCCGATAGACTTAACGCCGTCGCTGATACCTGCTGTTACAAGAGAGGTACAATCGCGGAATGCGTTATAGCCGAGAGACTTAACACTAATGGGAATTGCAATGCTCTTAAGAGCAGATGCGCCTCTGAATGCACCGTTTGCGATAAGCTCTACCTGATTTCCGATTTCAAGAGTTTCAAGTGAGGTACAGTTAGAGAAGGCAAGTGCGCCGATGGACTTAATAGAACTGGGAAGCTTCACGCTATAAAGGGCAGAGTCACCGTAGAAAGCCGAGTCGCCAATATACTTTACTCCTTCGGGGAGAACGACAGATGCAAGCTTCTTGCAGTTTGCGAAAGCAAGAGATGCTATGGTAACCGTCGAGGAATTTACCGTGCATTCGGTGATATCTGCACTCGAAGAGGTAAGTAAAATCATATAGGGGTTAGCGGCAGAGCCAATGTATTTAGCATTATTGCTTGTGGTTGTGTTAAGAGAGTCAGCGCCCTTGAATGCATTGATGCCGACATACTCGGGAGCTACTGCAAACGTTATATCGGTAAGAGCAGAATTTTCAAAAGCAGAGTTACCGATGCGAACTACACCTGCACCGAGAGTTACAGTGTTAACAGCGGAGCTCTTGAAAGCGCCGTCGCCGATAACTTTAACGGTGTCGGGGATAGTAACGTTTGTAAAGGTTGTTGCACCTTCAAAAGCATTCTCGCCTATAACTGCAGTTTCTGCGTTAAAAGAGGAAAGGCTTACTGCTTTTTTAAGCATAAAGTAGTTGTTGCCTGCAACCTTGTAATATTCATTGGTGCCGTCGGAATATACGAGCTTGTCACAGCCTCTGAACGCCGTACCGTAAACGGTAGCGTTAGCATTTTCGAGATTAAGAGTTGCAAGAGAGGAACAACCTTCAAACGCGGCGTATCCCACAAGCTCAACGTCGCTCGAAAGAGTTACGGTCTGAAGTGCATTAAGTCCATAGAAGCCGTAGTCACCGACCGACTCTACTCCGCCCGCAACGGTAACGGAGGTAATAACGTTTCGGTACTTATACCAAGGAGCGAGAAGCTCAAGGGTGTAGTTATCCATCATTCCCTTACCCGAAACGGTAAGAGTGCCTGTATTTGCATCGAAGGACCAAGTAAGAGCGCCCGTTACGCCCGAGTCAGCAGTTGCGCTTACTGTTACGGTATCCGTTTTCACGAGAGAGCCGTAGGTAACCGTATAGGTCTTTGTGCCGACGGTCGTCATATCGGGATATGTTATCTCAACGTAATCGGTAACGTTGTTTCCACCAAAGGTTGCGGTGATGCCTGTAGCATCAAACTTTTCACCAAGAGCGTAAGACGTTTTAGAGGGGGCGGTAATGGTGAGAGAACCGTCGCCGAGATAAACGGGAGTTATAGGGTTTGTTGAGTCAACTGAATAATAACTACTCCAGTTTGAAGCCGTACCGCTATAAAAAACGTTTTCGAGAGCTTTACAATAAAGAAAAGCATTAGCGCCTAATTGAGATCTTGTAAGCCAATTCTTGTCAATGCGTTCGAGGACAACGCTCTTGAGAGAGTGACAGTATGCAAATGCATACTTACCAACACCCGCAACATATTCGCCAAGCACCACCGTTTCTAAATTTTCGCAGTTGTTGAACGCTCTTGCAGGAATGCTATAATAACTGCTCCAGCTATTAGTGCGATTTGCAGCTTCTACGATAACCTTCTTTAACGATTTAGGAGTATAGAGATTGTTATCATAGTACTGAGTAGCGCCGAAAATAAAGCCGATGAAGGTATTAGCGCTTTTGGACTGTCCAACATAAGGAACGGTGAGTGTTTCAACGTAGTCCATTCCGTAAAATGCGCCGAGAGAAATACTACTAACGCCACTTTGTACCTCTATTTCCTTAACCATATAGGAATAAGGATACCAAGGAGCCTTGCCGTTTTCATAATCGGGAAGGTTTCCGCTTCCGCTTACGGTAAGCTTTCCTGCCTCGGTAACGTTCCACGAAATACTGCCGTCAGTACCAGAATAATTGGCAAGAACCGATATACCCATAAGTAAAGCGAGAAGGAGGAAAACTACAATTCCTTTTGATAAACATTTGATTTTTCTCATAAAAGTCCCTCTTAAAACAATATTTTTTACCTTTAAATTACATATATTTAAACACAGTTATTATAAACCTTTTTTCAAAAAAAGTCAACCGATTTATAAATATATAGAAATACTCACAAAAATGAGAAGCTTTTTTGTGAGTATTTACAAATAGTTTTATTTAATTTTATCAAAACATCACTTATTAAAGGAGTTTTTAAGGAATGAAGATATCATTTCATAATAGTCAGGATCCTTAAATTCCGAGTTTTTTATAAGCATCAAAAGCTCGTCCTTTGTAATAAATTTAGCGTCCATTACTTCCTCTTTTTGCAGTGTCAGGTCGTCAAGAGAAAAGTCACCCTTGAAAAAGTAAACGTGATTAATGCAATCGTAGCAATGTGAGGTTCCGACAAAAAATCTTTCGAAGCGTGAAACGTCAATACCCAATTCCTCTTTTGTTTCGCGGATAGCTGCGTCAATCGAGGTTTCGCCCTCAAGGGCAGCTCCGCAAGTAATGTCCCAGATACCCGGAAAATACTGCTTTGTCATTGAGCGTCTTTGAATGAGAAAGAGGCCGTCGGTGTTAACGAGGTAGGCGTGGATGCAAAGATACCACCAATCTTCGTGACTGTGCTTCCCTCTTTCTACAGTAAAGCCTCTTTTATTTCCGTCGTAGTCTCTCACGTCGAGATATTCCGCCATTATCTTCTTCCCTTCTCCGAAGTAGTGAAAAAGCCGTTGCAATATGCAACGGCTTTTCGTTTGTGTTAGCGACGACCGATCTTTCCGGGCAGCTTCCCGCCAAGTATTGTAGGCATAGCTGAGCTTAACTACCGTGTTCGGAATGGGAACGGGTGTACCCTCAGCAACAAAGTCACTAACTAAAGTGTAGGTTATACACTGAAAATCAAACAGAGGAAAGAAACTCACTAGAAGAGTACATGATGAAGAACTTTTTAAGAAAAGTTCAAGCTATCGGGCAATTAGTATCGCTCAGCTACGTACATTACTGCACTTCCACATGCGACCTATC
>JAZQUE010000077.1:0-9937 GCA_045631145.1 Eubacteriales bacterium | reverse complement strand
TCTCAGCAAGCCAAGTGCCTCTTACAACTCCTTGGCCCACAGAACGACATGGCTACGATCCGACTTTCCACCCCATATTCCACTTGAGACTAAACCCGAGCCCTCCGTTTTCGAAGCCCGTCACGTTCCCCCATGCCGTCGATTCCTCGGCTATAGTCATAACGTCGGGATGGTCCTCGGCGAGAAAGGAATTGAATTTTTGAAAGAAGCATATCGCCTCGAGGCATCGGTTGTCGCCGTAGACGTTAGGTATCCACTCGCCCGTTTTTTTGTCGTAGTCGAGATAGAGCATCGACGCCACCGCATCCACCCGCAGTCCGTCGAAGTGGTAGTTCTCGATAAAGTGATACGCACTTGAAATGAGAAAGCTCTGCACCTCCTCACGCCCCACGTCGAAGCGCCGAGTTCCCCATATTTCGTGCTCCATACGGTCACGCCCCTGATATTCAAAGAGAGGGGAGAGGTCGAACTCATATAGCCCGTGAGCGTCCTTCGGGAAGTGGGCGGGTACCCAGTCGAGTATTACCCCCATTCCCGCCGAGTGCGCTCTGTCAACGAAGTACATAAGGTCGCACGGCTCGCCGTAGCGTGAGGTGGGGGCGAAGTAGCCCGTCACCTGATAGCCCCACGAGGCATCGAAGGGGTACTCGGTGACGGGAAGGAGCTCGAGGTGAGTGTAGCCCATCTTCTTTGCGTAAGGGATAAGCGTATCTGCAAGCTCTCGGTAGGTTTGCCCCTTTTTGAAGCTTCCGAGATGCACCTCGTAGATATTTATCGGCATTTGTCCGAGCTTTTCTCTCGTGAAATTCCGCCTGAAGTCGAGCCATCCCCCGTCGCTCCACTCGTAGTCCCACCACTCGTAGATAACGCTCGCCGTTTTGGGCGGTGTCTCTGCAAGTCGTGCATAGGGGTCTGCCTTGAGTAGAGAGTGGGAGTCTTTTGAAATGAAGAACTTGTATCTGTCACCCGCCTTCCCGTTGGCGTGAGCCTCCCATACTCCCTTGTCGCTGATTTTACGGCAGGGGCTTTCGTTTTCTCTCCAGCCGTTGAAGTCGCCGACTACCGAGACGTAGTCGGCGTTCGGTGCCCATACCCTGAAGACGAAGCCGTCCTTCTCCTTGTGACAGCCGAGGAAGTCGTGCGCCCGACGGGACGTCCCCTCGTGAAAATAGAAAAGTGCAAGGTTATCCATTTTTCTCTCCGAAATATTAATAATATTAGTATTATGTCCTGACCGAGAAAAAAATAATAAAAAATGCGGAAAGTGCCTCATTTATTTTCAAAAACCTATTGAAAAACCGACAAAATTTGCTATAATAAATATGATAATAAAATATTAAGGAGAGTACATATGATTTCACACGGCAGAAACATTCAGCTTTTCTGTGCAAACGCCTCAAAGAGCCTTGCGCAAAGAATAGCGGCTCAGCTCGGAATTCCTCTTTCGCAGAACGAGGTCAAGACCTTCTCGGACGGAGAAATAAGCGTATCTCTTTTCGATAGCGTAAGAGGACGCGACGTTTTCGTTATCCAGTCCACCAACTACCCCGTAAACGATAACCTTATGGAGCTTCTCATTATGATAGACGCTCTTAAGCGTGCAAGTGCGGGAAGAATTACTGCGGTAATGCCCTACTTCGGCTACGCCCGTCAGGACAGAAAGGCGAAGGCGAGAGACCCCATCAGTGCAAAGCTCGTGGCAAATCTTATCACCACAGCAGGCGCAGACAGAGTGCTTACTATGGACCTCCACGCTCCTCAGATTCAGGGCTTCTTCGATATCCCCGTTGACAACCTCAAGGGCGAGCCCATTCTTGCAAACTACTTCATCAAGGAATTCGGCGATATGTCAAGCGACACCGTCGTAGTATCTCCCGACCTTGGTTCAGTTTCGCGTTCCCGTGCATTTGCACAGAGATGCAACGCTCCTCTTGCTATCATTGATAAGCGCCGTGCAAGAGCAAACGTATCCGAGGTATGTAACATTATCGGTGACGTAAAGGGCAAGAGATGTATTCTCGTTGATGATATGATAGACACCGCAGGCACTATCTGCAACGCAGGTAAGGCTCTTATCGAGATAGGAGGCGCTACCGAGGTTTACTGCGGAGCGACTCACGCCGTTCTTTCGGGCGAGGCTATAAATCGCTTTAAGGAAAGCCCCTTCAAGAAGGTTATCCTTCTCGACACCATTAAAATTCCCGAAGAAAAGATGCTCGACAAGTTCGTCGTGCTTCCTACCGACGATATATTTGCAAAGGCTATCAAGTGCATCTACGACGACCAGCCCATAAGCCTCGTTTTCAACTGAGCGAAAAACCGTCGGAACAAAGAGTAATCGGAATAAATCGTTTATCGCGAGACGGTCTGTGACAACCACGGCCGTCTCGTCGTGATTAATGAATATTGAAGATTGAAGAATGAAGAATTTTAGTTGATTTTGCTAAAGCAAAATCTTCCTTCATTTTTAATTTTTAATTCTTAATTTTTAATTATTTTTTGTATTCCTTCTTAATATGATGTAATATATCGTATTAAGGAGTGTTAATTTTGAAAGAGCGTGACAAAAATAAATGGAGACGGAAGTTTTCTTCTTACCGTCGCACGTTTCTCGTTTTTATTCTCGTTTTTCTCTTTTCCCTCACCTCGTTTTTTATACTGGCGAGAAGGGGAATTCTCCCTTCCACCGAAAACGTACTGTCGGTCAAGACGACGGCTTTTTTGACGACGGTCTTTTTCCTCTCGGTTTTCGTTTTCGGGCCTACCATCTACGCACCCTTCAATTCCTTTTCTACCCTTCTTCTGTTCGGCGCACTGTCAGGTCTCACGGCAGGGGGAGAGGGGAACGTCGGGGCGGTGATAGCACTGTTTTTTGATTTTTTTATAGGGTATCTCCTCACCGTCTATTCCTCCTTCGTCACCCTGACCTCAATGAAGATATTCACTCTCACGAAGGAGCCTCTTTTCGAGGGCGTAATGTTCTCGGGAAAGAGCTTTCGGAGTGTTTTTAATTTTCGTTTTATATTCAGTTATATATTGTTTTTCGTGACTTTCTCTGCCGCCGCATTTCTCGTCGGCTTGATAAAAGGAGAACTGCTTACCCTCGTTTAAAGGAGAACAAATGAAAAGAAAAGGCTTTAAAATTTTTGATATCACAAAGGAAGGAAAGGGTGTCGCAAAGGGAAGCGGTGCGAACTTTACCCTCGGCGGATTCTTCAAGCTTCTGAAGCGTAAGTTTTTCGACTTATCGAAGGCTAATCTCCTTTGGCTCGTTGTGAATTTCCCCCTCTTTTTCGGCTTCGTGGGACTTTCGGGCAACTTCGATATCTACTATTCCGCCCCCGCAGACCCGATGTATCCGATACTGAACGGCGTCTCTCACTTCGCCGAAAACCCCGCCTTTATGGCACTCTGGGGGGTATCGGGCGCTAATACCGAGATGTCCTACGCAGGACCCGTCGCAAGAGTGCTCTACGCCATTACCGCACTCGCCATACTCACCTACGGACTCGGCAACGCAGGGCTTGCCTACGTTCTCCGAAATCACGCCCGTGAGGAGTACGTCGATATGCCTGGCGACTTCTTCTCGGCGATAAAGAAGAACTTCGGTCAGGCACTCCTTCTCGGTGTAATCGACCTTTTCGTCACCGCAGTTATCGTCTACGGCGTTATCTTCTACCGAGTACAAGCGACTATTTCCTTTATGTACAGTATGTTCTTCTATTTTTCGATATTCCTCGCACTCCTTTGGCTGATGATGCATTTTTATATGTATACCCTTCTCGTGACCTTTAAGCTCTCGACCTTCAAGATACTCAAGAACTCCTTTATCTTCTCTATCGTCGGTCTTAAAAGGAACTTTGTGGGCACTCTCGGAATTGTCCTGACCGTTGGGCTCAACGTCCTCATCTATATGTATTTCTTACCCCTCGGAGGACTTCTTCCCTTCTTTATCACCATTGCCCTCACCGCCTTTATCGGCATCTATTCAGCCTACCCAAACATCAAGAAAATAATGATAGACCCTTATTATAAATCAAGCGATTACGTCAAGGACGAGCCCGAAGAAAGCTCGATTTTCAAGGACGTGGGATAAGAATGCAGAATGATGAATTGTGGTTGATTTTGGTCTGAACAGACCAAAATCTTCAAGTTAAAATTAAATGTTAAGAGGATAATTATGGACAAATTAACTCCAAGAACGGCATTTATTGCGATAATCGGATGCCCGAACGTCGGTAAATCAACGCTACTCAATCTCCTTCTCGGCGAGAAGGTTGCCGCCGTATCAAAGAAGCCTCAGACAACGAGAACGAGAATAACGGGAATACTCACGAAGGAGAATACCCAGTACGTCTTCCTCGATACCCCCGGTATGCATAAGCCGAAAACGAAGCTCGGCGACAGTATGGTGAAGGCTATATCGACGGCGGTGGGTGACGTTGACGCAGTGCTCTTCGTGACAGAAGCGAAAAATGAGATAACCTCTATCGAGAGAGCTATGCTCGAAAAGCTCACGAAGCAGGGTTACCCCATCCTTCTGCTCGTTAATAAGTCGGATACCGCGAAAAAGGGCGATATCCTCACTACTATCGACGTCTTTACGAAGGAGTTTGACTTTGCCGCAGTAATTCCCATCAGTGCACTCACGGGGGACAATACCGACGTGATATTCACCGAGCTTGAGCCCTTTGTAAGCGAGGGCGATTGGCTCTTCCCGTCGGATATGCTCACCGACCAGCCCGAGAGGGTGATAGTTGCCGAAACGATAAGAGAGAAGATGCTCCGCCTCCTCGACGACGAGGTACCTCACGGAACGGCGGTCGTGATAGAGGACTTCAAGGATATAAGAGGTCACCTTATCGACGTGAGAGCCGAAATATACTGCGAAAAGGCAGGACATAAAGGCATCATCATCGGCAAAAACGGCGCAATGATGAAGAAGATAGGAAGCTACGCAAGAGAGGACCTTGAGGCGTTTTTCGGCACAAAGGTGAATTTAAACCTCTGGGTCAAGGTCAAGGAGAATTGGCGTGACTCGGTAGCGAGCATTACTAACTTCGGACTGAATTCCGACGAATAATATGTATAAAAAAATAAACGGGCTCGTCATCGGCAGAAACCGATTTTCCGAAGCCCACGCATACGTTAAAATACTGACAGACGAGGGAATAATCTCCTTCGTCGGTCACGGCATAATGAGCCCTAAAAATAAGAGCTTTTCTGCCTGCCAGCCCTATACCTACGGAGAATTTATTTTGAAGGTGACGGGGGAGAGGATAAGTCTCTCGGAGGCGTCGGCGGAAAGCCACCTTATCCGTCAGGGCGCAGATTTTGAAAAGATAAGCCTTGCGAATTACGTTATCGAGATGGCGAGGGAGACCTCCTTTGACACCTCCGACGCACCCGACATTCTCGCCCTCACCTATATAACGCTCTATACCATCGACCGAACCGACACCCCGTCGGATATAGTGAAGGCGGTGTTTGAATTGAGGCTTGCCTCGGCGCTCGGCTTTCAGCCCGACTTTTCGGGGTGCCTCGTATGTGAAAAAGAGATAACCGAGGGAGATTTTTTAATCTCGGAGGGGGGCTTTATCTGCCCCGACTGCCACCTTGACGAAAATGCGAGAGCCGTCAGGGTAACGGGCGGGCTCGTGAAAGCCCTGAAGCACCTTTTCGAGATTTCCCCGAAGGAAGCCTTCGGAATACGCTTTAAGGACAGCGTCGAGAGAACGGCGTTTACTACCCTTGCCGAGCGATTTTCGCTCGAGCATCTCGACTCGGCACATTCGGCGCTTCTTTTCTATAAGGATAATATTAAGAATTTTTAAAGGATAAAAATGACGACGAGAAGACAAAGAGAGGCTTTTTCACACGCCTCAAAAGCCCTTGAATACGATAAAATACTCGAAAAATGGGCAAGCCTTGCGGGAGTGGAGGGTGCAAAGGAGGAAATTCTTTCAACCCTTCCCGAAACCGACCCACAACGCATAAAAAGACTTCTTTCGGAGACCGAGGAAGCAAAGCGTTTGGCGAGCGTCAAGGGGTATCCCTCGTTTTTCGGAGTAAAGAATATAAGCGACACCGTTTCCCGTGCCGAAAAGGGCGCACTTCTTACCCCGCACGAGCTTATCAACGTCGGAAACCTTCTTTCCGCCGTAAAGTCGCTTCGTGCTTTTTCCTCGTCGCTCGACGAGACGAGCGTGCTCTCCGAGCGTTTTTCTCTCTTGCAGGTTGAAAAATCACTTGAAGAAAGAATAAAGAATACCTTTGTTTCGGAGGACTCTCTTGCCGATAACGCGTCGGATAAGCTCTTTGAAATAAGACGGAAGATAAGGAGCGCAGGCTCGAGAGTGAGAGACGCTCTCCAGAAGTTCGTCACCTCTCCGTCCTATACGAAATACCTTCAGGAAAACATCGTAACGATGCGCAACTCCCGCTACGTCCTCGCCGTCAAGGCAGAGCACAAAAACGCCATAAAGGGTCTCATTCACGACACCTCGGCGTCGGGCTCGACGGTCTTTATCGAGCCGAGCTCGGTGGTCGAGCTCAACAACGAGATAAGAGTGCTCGAGGGAGACGAAAAGCGTGAGATTGAAAGAATACTCTACGAGCTCTCCTCTCTTGTCGCAGGAAGGGCAGAGGCTATTCTCCTCGATTATTCGGTCATAGTCGCTCTTTCGGTTATTTTCTCAAGAGCGATGCTCGCCGAGGAAATGGACGCCTCCGTCCCGAAGATTACCGAGGGGGGAGAGGTAAGCCTTGTTCGTGCACGACACCCTCTTATCGAAAAGGATAAGGTCGTGCCGATAGATATAAGGGTAGGGGGGGACTTCGATACCCTCGTTATAACAGGCCCGAATACAGGCGGTAAGACCGTCAGCCTCAAGACCGTCGGACTCTTTTCAATGATGGCGCAGACGGGACTTGAAATACCCGCCGAGGATAGCTCGACGGTGAGAGTTTTCGATAATATACTCGCCGATATCGGTGACGAGCAGTCGATAGAGCAGTCTCTTTCCACCTTCTCGTCCCATATGGTCAATATTGTAAAAATGCTCGATAAGGTAGGAGAAAGGAGTCTCGTGCTCTTTGACGAGCTTGGTGCGGGCACCGACCCCGTAGAGGGCGCAGCGCTCGCCGAGGCGATACTTGAGAGCGTGAGGGAGAGGGGGGCGACGACAGTTGCCACCACCCATTACGCAGAGCTCAAGGCTTATGCCCTCGATACCGAGAGGGTAGAAAACGGAGCGTCGGAGTTCGACGTCGATACCCTCCGTCCGACCTATAGGCTTATTATAGGCGCACCTGGTCGCTCGAACGCATTTCTCATTTCTGAGAAGCTCGGACTTGAGGGCGGAATTATAGAGAGAGCGAAGGCGCTCGTCGGAAGCGAGAATAAGCAGTTCGAGGACGTCGTCGAAAAGCTCGACGAAGCGAGACTCGACGCCGAGAAGGCAAGGCGGGACGCCGACAGAATGAAGAGAGAGCTTAAGGATAAGCTTGAGACGGCAACCGCCGAGCGTGAAAAGCTTCTCGAATCGGCAAGAAGCGAGCTTGAAAGGGCGAGAGCAGAGGCGACGAGAGTGATAAACTCGGCAAGAGCTTCGGCAGATTACGTCTTCGCCGAGCTCGACCGACTCAAGAAGGAGAAGGATAAGCTCGCCTTCAGAGAAGAATATGAAAGATCTCGTGCCGACCTTCGTGCAAGACTGAAGAAGGGCGAAAAGGACAGCGACATAAATATCGAGGTGGAGGAAGAGGAGATAGAGCTTCCCCGTGAGCTCGTGGTGGGGGACGCCGTCCTCATTACCACTATCGGCAAGGAAGGCAAGGTCGAGCGCATACAAGGTGATAGCATCACCGTCAAGACCGACACCTTCTCGATGAAGGTGCAAAAGCGCACACTCCGCCTTATTACCGAGATAAAGAAGCTCGATAAGAAGAAGGAGAAAAAGAGCGCCACCTATTCACCCCGCCCCGACGTCAAGGCGGAGATCGACCTTCGCGGTATGACGGGGGACGACGCGTGGTTTATGGTCGATAAATACCTCGACGACGCAAAGCGAGGCTCACTCGCATCTGTCACCCTCATTCACGGCAAGGGCACGGGAGCGCTTCGTGCGGCTCTCTGGCGCTACCTCAAGAGCGATAAGCGAGTAAAGAATTACCACGTCGGTGCATACGGCGAAGGCGACTTCGGCGTAACCGTCGTTGAATTAAAATGAGAAAGGAAAAACTAATGGAGACAAAAATGAAAAAGATAAAATGCGCACTTGTTGGATGCGGAGCAATAGCACCTCTTCATCTTCAGGCTATAAGTCACATCAGCGAGGTATCATTGGTAGCAGTTTGCGATATAAAGAAGGAGCGTGCCGATAAACTCGCGCAGGTCTACGGAGTTTCTTCTTATACCGACTATAAGGAGATGCTTCTCACGGAGCGCCCCGACGTTTTGCATATCTGTCTTCCTCATTATCTTCATACGGAGGTTGCGAGGTTCGCCTTTGAAAATGGAATAAACGTGCTCTCCGAAAAGCCGTTGAGCATAAGCTACGACGACGCAGTATCTACGGTGGAGCTTGCCGAGGAGAAGGGCGTTTTATATGGCGTTATTTTCCAGAACAGATATAATCAATCTTCAAGATTTGTAAAGGGAAAAATTCTCGACGGAAGTCTTGGACGTGTGCTCGGCGCGAGAGTAACGCTCTCGTGGATGAAGTGTATGGACTACTATACCGAGTCGGACTGGAAAGGTACCTGGGACAAGGAGGGAGGCGGCGTTATTATCAATCAGGCTATCCACTCTATCGACCTTGCGAATTGGATGATAGACTCTACTCCCGTTGACGTGCAGTCCTCGCTTTATAACAGAGTTCACCCCGTAATCGAGGTAGAGGACTCGGCGGAAGGACTCGTCACCTATGAAAACGGCGCGGTTATGGCGTTTTACGTTATGAATAATTACGTTATCGACGACTCGGTTGAGGTGAGAGTTGCTTGTGAAAAGGGCAAGGTCGTATTTTCGGGTAACTTTGCGAAAATTTATTATAAAGACGGCAGAGTAGAGGATATGGAAAATATTGAAGACAATACGTCTACAGGCTCGAAGGACTATTGGGGCACCAGTCACGGAAAGCAGATATCGCAGTTTTATAAAGCGGTGAGAGGGGAAGAGCCTCTTGAAATAGACGGCAGAGAAGCACTGAAAATACAGTATTTGGTGTCGAAGATATATGAAGGAAGCTTCGAAAATAAATGTTTGAAATAAAAAGCGAAAAACATCTTGACATTTTGGAAGTTTTGTACTATAATCTATGAGTACCAAAAATTGCGGCGTTAGCTCAGCTGGATAGAGTGTTTGGCTACGAACCAAAAGGTCAGGGGTTCGAATCCCTTACGCTGCGCCAAACAAAAATACCACCCAATCGGGTGGTATTTTTGTTTGTAGATAATAGTAGGGATTCGAACCCGAGAGGGCAGACGGCGAAGTGAAACGATTCGGTGAATCGTTTGAGCCGTCTGTGCGAGGGCTATGCCCGAGCAAAAAGGTATGCGAAGCAGACCGTCGAACCCTTACGCTGCGCCAAACAAAGAAGTCACCCAAAAGGGTGACTTCTTTGTTTGTATACAAATAGTAGGGATTCGAACCCGAACAAGTTTAATGAATATTGAAGATTGAATAATGAATAATTTCGGACAATTTCCTAAAGGAAATTTACATTAATTATATTAATTGCTTCAAGGTGTAATCTATGGTAGGGGGCGACGTCCTCGACGCCCCGAACAAGTTTAATGAATATTGAAGATTGAAGATTGGAAAGTTGTATAGTAAAAGTGGACACAACAAAGAGTGAATGATATAATACATTTAGAGAGGTGTTCACAATGAAACGAACTTTCAGCAAAGAATTCAAAGTCAAGGCGTGCGAGT
>JAZQUE010000076.1:0-3306 GCA_045631145.1 Eubacteriales bacterium | reverse complement strand
GGGCTCTGTCATAGGATCATAGTAACCAACCTCTTCGATGAAGCGGCCGTCACGGGGATAACGGGAGTCTGCAACTACTACGCGGTAAAAGGGAGCCTTCTTTGCGCCCATTCTCTTAAGTCTGATCTTAACCATTTTTATGGCCTCCAATAAAATAAATTTAGTATTTTTTAGTTTTTTATAAAAATCCGTTAGAAATTAAACGGCATTTTCATCCTTTTCTTTCCGCCCTTGCCCATTTTGCCGAACTGCTTGAACATTTTGTTCATCTGTTCGTACTGTTTAAGCAGACGGTTTACTTCCTCAACTGTACGTCCGCTACCGGCTGCAATACGCTTTCTGCGGGAACCGTTGATGATGTCGGGCTTGTTGCGTTCCTTTTCTGTCATGGAAAGGATAATCGCTTCGAGATGCTTCATCGCGTTTTCATCGATCTGAGCATCTTTGAGAGCGCCTTTGTTCATTCCGGGGATCATTCCGAGAAGGCTTTCAAGGCTACCCATTTTTTTGAGCTGACGAAGCTGTTCAAGGTAGTCAGCAAGTGTGAAGCTGTTTTCTCTCAGCTTTTTTTCAAGCTCGGCTGCCTGTTTTTCGTCATATTGTTGTTCTGCTTTTTCAATAAGCGAGAGGACGTCACCCATACCGAGGATTCTCGACGCCATTCTATCGGGATGGAAGGGTTCGATTGTATCGAGCTTTTCACCTGTACCGATGAATTTGATAGGCTTTCCTGTTACGTGTCTTACTGAAAGTGCAGCACCGCCTCGGGTGTCGCCGTCGAGCTTTGTGAGTATTACGCCCGAGATGTCGAGAAGCGAGTTAAAGTGCTCGGCTACGTTTACGGCATCCTGACCGAGCATTGCGTCAATGACGAGAAGTATCTCGGTGGGGCTTACCGCCGCCTTTATCTCCTCAAGCTCGTGCATAAGCACTTCGTCGATATGAAGTCGTCCTGCGGTATCTATGAATACAAGGTCGTAGCCCTCGCGCTCGGCGAGCTTTACGCCTTCCTTCGCTATTTTTACGGGGTCTTTTTCGTTTTCGTTCGAATAGACCTTGACTCCTGCCTGCTCTCCAACAACGTGAAGCTGTTTTATAGCGGCGGGACGGTAGACGTCACAAGCAACGAGGAGAGGTGTCTTTCCCTGCTTCTTCATACGAGGGGTAAGCTTTGCCGCGTGGGTAGTCTTACCTGCGCCCTGAAGTCCGCACATCATAACTATCGTGGGGGGCTTGGGGGCAACGGCGAGCTTTTCGTGCTTCTCGCCCATTATTGCGGTGAGCTCTTCGTTTACTATCTTGACTATCTGCTGGGCGGGCATAAGGCTTTCGAGAACCTCGCTTCCTACCGCCCTTTCGGAAACCTTCTTTATAAACTCTTTTACAACCTTGAAGTTAACGTCTGCTTCGAGTAGGGCAAGCTTTATTTCACGCATTCCCTCTTTTACGTCGGACTCGGTGAGCTTGCCTTTGTTTCTGAATTTTTTAAAAGCGTCGGATATTTTATCCGTCAGGCTCTGAAACATACCCACTTCCTCCTATAACACGTTTCGTATCTTCTCCGAAAGCTCCTCGTCCTCAACCTCGCTAGCAAGGGCGGAGATCTTCTCCCGCGCCTCCTTTAAATGAAGAGCCGCCTCGTATTCGTAAAGCTCCTCGCAGGTGCGCTTTATAAGCTCTCTCACTCCCTGCCTCGTCGTACCCGTATGCTCCGCAATCTCGGAAAGCGACATATCCTCGAAAAACGAAAGCTCAAATACCGCCTTCTTCTTTTCGCTGATAAGGGGGGAATAAATATCGTATAAAAGGCAGAGAGATAAATCTTTTTCTTTCACGGTTTTCTCCATATGTGTAAACTTTTTTTCTTTACACCTCGAACATTGTACACTAAAACGTGAGATTTGTCAAGAGTTTTTTAAAAGGTTTTTTAAAATGCTGAATGCAGAATGCTGAATTGCGGTTAATTTCGCTTTAGCGAAATTTTCAATTATAATTAAATTTAATTTTCGAAGTTCAGTATTCAAGCACTTCCGCTATAAGTTTTATACCCCAACGCATACCGTCTTCAAAACAAATTTTCTGTTTTTTGCTCATTGAGGCAGAAAATCTTGACTGATACTGATAAAAAGCTTCCTTTGCTTCGTCGGTAGTCAAAAACGTCTTCATAAGGATGCTTCTCGCTTCAAAAATCTCTTTTTCGTCGGTGTCTGTAACGGTTTTTTCAATTTCATAATTTTCCCACAGCTTTTCAATTAATGACATCATTTTAAATCTCCTGAAAAATTTTTGTTTTGTCTTCTGGCAGGACAAGATTTTGCGAAAAGTAGTATATCATATAGTGTGTCCTATGTCAAGACAAATTCAAGAAAGAGGTAAAATATGGCTCGCATTATAGAAAGCAAGAACAAAAACCTTATAGGAGAAAATGTTAAAAAGTTTAGAATACAAAAAAATATGACCCAGCAAGAGTTATCAACTCTTCTTGAGGTTAATGGTGTGATAGTTTGCAGAGGCTCTGTCTCCCGAATCGAAGATTGTTCCAGAACGGTAACAGACATAGAGCTTTTTGCAATAGCTGAGGTTTTGGGGGTCGATGTAAACGACCTTAAATCAGAATAGAAAAGCGTAGTGAGAGGTTAATATATTAAATTGAATTTCCGAAGGAAATTTTCCTTAATTCTGCATTCAGCACTCTGCATTTTGCATTCAAAAAGGCTTTGACCGTTTGGTCAAAGCCTTTTTACTTAAAACACGAGCTTTTCGCTAATGTAATTTACTACCTCTGCGATGGGGAGTCTTACCTGCTCCATAGTGTCTCTGTCACGAACGGTTACGCAGCCGTCGTTTTCGGAGTCGAAGTCGTAGGTAATACAGAAGGGAGTACCTATCTCGTCTTCTCTGCGGTAACGCTTACCGATAGAGCCTGCTTCGTCGTAGTCCACCATAAAGTGCTTCGAGAGCATTTCGTGGAGCTCGCTTGCCTTTTCGGAGAGCTTCTTCGAAAGGGTAAGAACCGCCGCCTTGAAGGGAGCGAGGGCGGGATGGAAGCGCATAACGACACGGGTGTCGCCCTCTCCGATAACCTCTTCGTCGTATGCTTCAACGAGGAAGGCAAGAGCAACTCGGTCTGCACCGAGCGAGGGCTCAATGACGTAGGGGATATATTTCTCATTCGTTTCGGGGTCGAAGTATTCACGCGACTGTCCGCTGTGATTCTGATGCTGAGTGAGGTCGTAGTCGGTTCTGTCGGCAATACCCCAGAGCTCGCCCCAACCGAAGGGGAAGAGGTATTCGAAGTCGGTGGTA
>JAZQUE010000075.1:0-1289 GCA_045631145.1 Eubacteriales bacterium | reverse complement strand
CCTACAGCGAATCCGAGCCCGCCTGCAAAGATGCCTTCCTTCGAGTCGCGCGGTCTTCTCTTCATTATATCGGCTTCGGGCTTCTCCATACCAAGTGCAAGCGCGGGGAAGCAGTCGGTAATAAGGTTTATCCACAAAAGGTGAACAGGCTCAAAAATACTGAAGCCGAGAAGCGTTGCAAAGAAGATGGCAAGCACTTCCGACAAATTCGAGGCAAGAAGGAACTGAATCGCTTTACGGATATTATCGTAAATGCGCCTTCCCTCTCCTACTGCAGAAACGATGGTAGCAAAGTTATCGTCTGCAAGTATCATATCGGCGACGTTCTTGGTAACGTCGGTTCCCGTTATTCCCATTCCGACACCTATATCGGCGTTTTTAATAGAAGGAGCGTCGTTAACGCCGTCGCCCGTCATTGCGGTAACCATACCCTTTTTACGCCAAGCGTTTACTATTCTCGTTTTATGCTCGGGCTGAACTCTTGCATAGACGCTGAATCTTTCGACCTCTCTGTCGAAATCTTCATCAGAGATAGCGTCGAGCTCTGCTCCCGTAATAGCCTCCGACGCATCGGTGATGATACCAAGCTCGATAGCTATAGCGACGGCGGTATCCTTGTGGTCGCCCGTAATCATAATGGGGCGTATGCCTGCCGAGCGACATTCGTCGATTGCAGGCTTTACCTCGGGACGAACGGGGTCAATCATACCGACAAGTCCTACAAAAGAAAGGTCGTTTTCGACGGCTTCCGAGGTGTAAGCCGAGGGCTCTTCCGAAAGAGGCTTCACAGCGGCGGCAAGGACTCGAAGAGCCTTATCCGCCATTACCTTGTTCGCTCTTAAAATTTCGGCACGGAGAGCGTCGGTAAGCTCGACGGTCTTGCCGTCTACGAGCACCTTACTGCAACGCTTGAGCAACTCGTCGGGTGCGCCCTTGGTAAACTGTATGAGAGCGCCTTCCTCCGTCTTATGGACGGTCGTCATCATCTTTCTGCCCGAATCGAAGGGAACCTCGCCGATGCGGACGAAGAGCTTTTTCTGGTTATTCTTCGAAAGCGCAATCTTCTCGGCAAAATTGACGAGTGCACATTCGGTAGGCTCGCCCACCGCTTCTCCGACGGTCTCGTCGAACTCGGCGTCCGAGCAGAGTGACATAGCATTTGCAAGCAGTTTTTCGTCGCTTCCGTAGCTATCGACGACTGTCATTTTATTCTGTGTAAGAGTACCCGTTTTGTCGGAGCATATAATCTGTGTACAGCCGAGAGTTTCAACGGCGGTAAGCTTACGGAT
>JAZQUE010000074.1:0-67419 GCA_045631145.1 Eubacteriales bacterium | reverse complement strand
TGTATCGGGTCCTGAGGCCATCTCCATCACCTCACGAATCTTCACGCCCATCGGTGGAAAGCCCTTGGACGAACGCAAGCCTTATACCCTTACCTTCGGGAAAATCCATTCGACAGAAGGAGAAGTCATCGATGAAGTATTGCTATCTATCTTCCGTGCACCCCACTCCTATACCGGAGAAGATTCTACGGAAATCTCCTGCCACGGGTCATCGTACATCCTCCAGCAAGTGATGCGACGCCTCATCGAGTGCGGATGCCGTACTGCCCTCCCCGGGGAATACACCCAACGTGCCTTCCTCAATGGCAAAATGGACCTGAGCCAAGCCGAGGCCGTAGCCGACTTGATTGCCTCTACCTCAACAGCAACCCACCGGATGGCCATGAACCAGATGCGTGGCGGATTCAGCAAGGAGTTGTCACTATTGCGCGACAAGTTATTGCACCTCACGTCTTTAATGGAACTCGAACTCGACTTCAGCGACCACGAGGAACTGGAGTTTGCCGACCGTACCGAACTTTCGCAGATAGCCGATGAAATCGAACGCGTCATCGCCCGATTGGCCCATTCATTCAATGTGGGGAATGCGATCAAGAACGGGGTTCCTGTGGCCATTATCGGCGAAACGAATGCCGGTAAGTCTACCCTTCTCAACGCCCTTCTGAACGAAGAAAAAGCCATCGTAAGCGATATCCACGGTACCACCCGCGACGTGATCGAAGATACCATTAACCTTCGTGGCATCACCTTCCGTTTCATCGATACAGCCGGTATCCGTCAGACCACCGATGTGGTGGAAAGCATCGGCATCGAGCGCACCTTCCAGAAGATGAGCCAAGCTGACATCGTGCTCTGGATGATTGACTCGGATAGCGAAGTGGATTGGGAAGCCTTGAAGAGCGAAATCCTCCCCCATTGCGAAGGAAAGAATCTCATCGTTCTGTTCAACAAATGCGACAAAGTTTCTTCGGAAAGATGTGAAGAGTTGAATGAATCATTCCAAGAAGTGGATGCCCCCAAGCTCTTCCTTTCAGCCAAGAACCGCAAGGGACTGGACGAGCTGGAAGCCCTCTTGATAGAAACCGCTGCCCTCCCCGAGATTTCTCAGAACGATGTGATTGTCACCAACATACGCCATTACGAAGCCTTGGTGCGTGCTTTAGAATCCATCCATCGTGTACAGGACGGATTGCTGATGAACCTCTCCGGCGATTTCGTTTCGCAAGACTTACGCGAGTGTTTGTCACATTTGGCTGAAATTGTGGGTGGTGCTTTTGATGTGGAAGATGTTTTGGGGAATATTTTTAAGCATTTTTGCATCGGGAAATAATCAACAAAATAGACATAGTAACTCAAAGTAAATTGGGAGTAACTAATAACAAATAAGCGGCTAAATCACAACGGTTTACGCCGCTTTTATTTTTGATGAAATTTGTTTTAAGTTACTTGGAGGTTATTACAATTTTGTTGTACTTTTGTTGCTCGAATGGTTACGGACAACAAAAGCAACAAAATCAATGGGAACATCTAAAGAACCTATCCGCCTACGAAAGCGGAAAACACCAACGGGGAACATATCTCTGTACCTCGACATTTACCTGAACGGACAGCGTTCATACGAGTATCTGAAAATGTACCTCATTCCCGAGCGTACAAGAGCCGACAAGGCGAAGAACCAAGAAACCCTGCAACTCGCAGAAGCTATCAAGGCGAAACGAATTGTAGAGCTTCGTAACGGCGAGTTTGGTTTCAAGTCGGAATACCCGACTGACACCCTGTTTTTCGATTATTACAATATGATGTGCGAAAAGCGACTTGGTACACCCGAGAGCCGAGGTAATTGGGGGAATTGGTATTCCTGCCTGCACCACCTACGCATTTATGAGAAACGGGAGAAAATAACCTTTGCGGAGATTACGCCCGAATGGGTTCAGGGCTTCAAAGACTACCTCGACAACAAGGCGATTGCTTGGGCTCACGACAAGAGGGAACGTGTCAAGGAAAAGCCGCTGTCCCGAAACTCGAAGCTCTCGTATTTCAACAAGCTGCGAGCCTGTCTAAATCAGGCGTTCGAGGACAGGATAATTCCTACCAACCCCTGTCGAGGCGTGGAGAACTTCAAGGCTGAGGAGGGAACACGTATGTACCTGACACTTGAAGAACTCCGAAAGCTCGTCGATACTGAATGTGAGTATGCGGGTGTGAAACGGGCGTTCCTGTTCTCTTGCTTGACAGGACTGCGTCGGAGCGACGTTGTGCGGTTACGTTGGGGCGATGTTCATCAACAGGGGGAATTTACCCGTATCATCTTCCGACAGAAGAAAACACAGGGACAGGAATATCTCGACATCACACCACAGGCTCTTGAGTTTATGGGCGAACGTGGCAAGTCGGACGACCTCGTGTTCTATGACCTCTATACGCCTGACTGTACCAACAAGGCTATTCAGAATTGGGTTCTGCGGGCAGGTATCGACAAGAAGATTTCGTTCCATTGTGGACGGCACACGTTTGCCGTTATGATGTTGGATTTGGGGACAGACATCTATACTGTCAGCAAACTGCTCGGACACCGAGAGCTATCCACAACGCAGATATACGCCAAAGTCCTTGACAAGAACAAACAGGCGGCGGTGCAGAAAATACCGACAATCCTCCCTGATCTGAATGGAGGCAATGATAAGAAATGACGAACGGGGCTTATTTCGCCCCGTTTTTCTTTGCAAACATATCTCCGACACCTGTCAGAAGCCAAGTCGCCGACACTCCGTAATCACGCACAAGATATGTCAGCCAAGCTGTCTGAAAAATATCCCGTTCGGGTTCTTTTTCAAGGGTGTTGAAATTCCAACGGTTTATCTCGTACTGATTGGTAAAGGTTTGTTTCCCTCTTATCGTTCCCGCAGCTTTCAGGGCGTATATTGCCTCGAAAAACCTCTTAATCACTTTTTGGCTGTCTGCTGTTTGCATAACATATCTGATTTACCGCCCGCAACGGCGAATTTTACATTTATTTCATTTTCTCGTTCGCTTGCCTGTCTTTGCCATTTGGAAAGCGTGTCGGGGCTAAAAACAGGGATTTTGCCTGTAATCACAGCCTGTTCAAACTCGTGTAGTTCATTCGGCTGCATATACGGCAGATATTTTTCCAATTCGAGAATGTCCTGTATGTGGGCGTACATTCCCTGACGAATACCCGTGTACGCTTCATTGGCTAACATCTTCCCCTCTCCGAGCAACAGCCAACGTGCGTCAATCTCGGGGAACGAGGATAGCAAAGTAATAACAGGCTGAATGCCGAAGTTCTCTCCTCGCAGTAATTTAGCAAGGTATTGAGGAGTCCACCCCAGCTGTTTGGCAAATGCGGTCTGCTTCCCGCCTGTCTTATAATCGATAATCATCTGTAACCTGTCTTTCATAGGCACATCAATATAATGGGGTTTTCCCGAACAGCGTTACCCTGCAACGGCAGAGGTTGCAGCTCCGTCCGTCGGGGCAACTGTTTTTTTCTGTTCACGGAGCTGTTCTTTCAGCAATCCGACAAGCTCGTCAATCTGTTTATCACGGGCGGCGAGACTTTCCGCCTGTAACTGTATAATTCTCCAAGCCTCACGGGAGATTTCAACCGTCTGTAAACCGTTCGGGTTATTTTTGAGCAAATCTCCCTCTCCTCGTAAAATCCAAACTTCGTTTATATTTTCATCAAGCCCACAGAGCTTTTTTACAAACTTTTCCGACAAGGGGACTTTTCCGTTCACAATCTGCGAAAATGAGGATTTGGTATATCCTAACAGGTCTGCAAGCTCTTTTTCGCTTTCTGCGACACCTTGAAATATTAACCAATTTATCGCCTTTTTAATACGCTGATTTTCAGTCATATACAAATTATTTTAATTTTTGGAGCGAAATTTTGTTTCGATTTCTGTTTCTATAATCGAAACTTTGTTTATATTTGCACCGTGATACAATTTAATATCGCAACAAAGATACGAAAAAGGAAATAAAATCGGAAATAAACCAATAAGTAAAATTGAAAATAAAAATGAAAGAGGTGATTCCAAAAATGACAGATTGCCAAATGGCACGACAGGAACGTGACTTGGCTATTTACAATGAGTACAACGAACTCACTGCTGACAAGGAGCAAAGCAAGACCGTAGTAAATCAGCACCTGATGAAGAAGTACGGTATCAACTCCGAGGGAACTATCTACACAATCCGCAAGCGGGTTGAGGAACGATTAAAACGAGAGGAGGCAACAGCATGAGCAAGAGGTTGAGCCCTGAAGCCGCCCACGAGAAGTATCTGTACAACAAAAAGTATCAGGACGGCTATTGGGAACGCAAGGCAGCGAAACGGAAAGGAAAGGTCGAGGTAACGGTTTCCATAACCGAAGAACTCCTCCCCAACCTTGAAACGGTAACGGTGACTGTTCAACGGAACGGACATACGGACGAACGCTACATCAAGGCGTTGGAACAGGCGAACAGGACACTCAACTCTGAAAACAGGCGGCTAATACGCCTCTTGCAAAAGTATCAAGAGATTATCAAAATCGGACTAAATCAGTTGGAATATGAAAACAATCTGTAAGGAAATCGGGAAATGGGTATTGTTCGCAATACTCCTGACAGTCGGGGCAATCGCATTTATGGTGTTCTGCGGCGAAAGTGACGAAATGCCTTTGGAGCAATTCTTCCTATGGAAACTTGCGGCGGGCTTCGTGTTGTATATCTGCTATCTCATAGCCAAGAAGCTGTATGCAGAAGACTTGCTCCCTGAACGTGTAAAAAAAGACATTGAGGAGGACGAGGTATGAGCAACGAGGCAATTCAAGAAATGAACGACAAGCTCGACCGTATCGAGCAGTTGGCGATGATAGGTTCAAAAACCGTCCTCGACCTCTCCGAAGCGGCAGTGTTCACAGGCTACAGCGAGAGCCACCTGTATAACCTGACAAGCAAGCGACAAATCCCCCACTACAAGAAGAACCGCAAACTCTATTTCAAGAAACAGGAACTCGAGGAGTGGATGTTGGAACGGGAGGTAAAAACAGACAAGGAAATAAGAAGCAAGGCTTCGACCTATGTATCAACTCATAAAAAGTAACAGCTATGCGAAATCAGAACCCGCAAACATCGCCTAAGCAGCTCATCAGGGCGGCACTTGAAAGGGGCGAACGCCTGACAACGTACACAGGCAACCAAATCGGACACACCATTGATTTCCGAAAGATTATTTCAACGCTCCGTGACGAGGGCTTCCACATCAAGGACTATTGGGAGGTTGCTCCCGACGGACGAAAATACAAAGTTTACTATCACGAAAAGCAAAGCCCGAAGCTGTCAGAGGGCAATAATCAATAATAACAGTATGAACGACATTATCGAAATCAAACAGGCTGATATGCTGCAAGCAATCAACCGTGCGGAAGTGGACATTCAAATCTCGACCGCAAAGCAGTATCCACGTGATCTGAACGCAACTCTGAATAAGATTGCAACCTACGCCACTATGGATAGGGAAACCGCCGAGGACTGTTTTTATGTTCTCCGCCGCAAGGGACAGAACGGACAGGACAGTGTCATTGAGGGCTTATCGGTTCGTATGGCTGAAATCATCGCAGGGGCTTGGGGTAACCTCCGAGTGCAAACCCGTATCATCGGCAACGACGGACGAATGATAACCGCACAGGCTATCTGCCACGACCTTGAAACCAACTTCGCCGTAAGCAAGGAAGTGAAACGCCGTATCACTGACAAGAACGGAAGAACGTACAGCGAGGATATGCAGGTTGTTACAGGCAACGCCGCCGCTTCAATCGCTTTCCGAAACGCCGTGTTGGCTGTTATCCCAAAGGCTGTGACAAAGCGTGTTATCAACGACGTTAAACAGGTCGCCCTCGGACAGGCAATCGACATCGAGACAGCCCGTCAGAACTGTATCGCCAATTTCGCTAAATCAGGCGTAACAGAAAAAATGCTCTTGGAGTATCTCGGCAAGAACAGTGTAGCGGACATCGACAAGGAAGCCCTCTTTGAATTGAGAGCCACTTGGAACGCCATTAAGGAGGGAACGACAACCGTACAGGAATGTTTCGTGAAACCCGCCCTTGAAGCCAAAAAGGAAGCCGAAGCGAAGAAGAAAACGACCTCGGCACAGGATAAGGCGACAAAGGCTATTGCACAGGCAACAGGCAATGTTCCCGCCAACGTGAACCCCGAAACGGGCGAAATCATCGACAATCAAAAGTAATAACCCATAATCAGCAACAAAATGGAAATCAAGAAAGAAAATCTCGTTGCGGCTTATAATACAGCCGACGACAGCGGTAAAAAAATGCTTCAAGCTCTTTTCCCCGAAGCACAGTTTGAAACCCCACAGACAGCGGATAATCGCCCTGTAACAGAACGTATCAAGACGTTTGCCGACGCAGCAAAGGCGGTAGGCATAAACGACCCCGAGGGTTGGGAGGACGGTTACTCTGATGTTGAGCCTGATATCCTCGCATATTTCAAGCTCCGTATCATCGTACAGGCGTTGAATGAGGGTTGGAAGCCACAGTTCACAACGGAGGAATGGCGTTATTATCCTTGGTTTTGGCTCTACACCGAACAGGAAATTGAGGATATGGACGAGGACGAGAAGAACGACCGTCGTATGATGAACACAGGCGACTATGTTACAGACTATGCTGGCTTCGCCTTTGCGTACTCGAATCTCGTGCCCTCGTATACGTTTGCGAGCGTCGGCTCTCGCCTTTGCTTGAAAACCCCCGAACTCGCCACGTACTGCGGCAAGCAGTTCATCGGCATTTGGGCTGACTATCTCCTAACCCGCAAGGACGCATAAAGTATCATCGGGAGGGCTTCGGCTCTCCCATATTTCATAACCGTAAAAAACAGATAATATGGAACGTAAAGAACTTATTGAAAACCTCGCCAAATGGCAGGAAGCTGACAACGACAAGAGAGCAATTATCGTACTGACAACAGAGCTGACAGGAACAGATGAAACCCACAAGCAGTATTCATTATCAGCGGGGTTAGCGGGTTCAGGAGAGCACATCGTTGCAATGTTGAAAGGAGCATTCAAAGATTGCCCTGATTTGCCAAAGCTCATTCGCAGAGCCTGTAAGGAATTAGCCGCTGAATCTATGATGAAAAAATTCTGCAAGGTTGCAGCCGAAGTTATTAACGAAATCGAAGAGGAGGAACAGAAATGAGTGTTACAGTTATCAGACCGAAAGACCGTGCCGAATGGTTGGAGTTCAGAAAATCAGGTATCGGCAGCAGCGAGGTAGCCACTATCGTAGGCTTGAACCCTTGGGAAACCCCGTATCAGTTATGGAGACGTAAAATCGGGCTTGACGCTCCGAAAGAGGAAACCTTTGCGATGAAAGCGGGACACTACCTCGAGGACGCTGTTTCGCAGTTTTGGCAGGACGCAACAGGACGTGAGGTTATCAAACGCTCTGTCGGGGATTGGATTATCCGCAACAACGAGAAACAGTTTATACAGGTTTCTCCCGACCGTACATATTGGTTGGAGGGTATGAAGCACAACGACCAAAACAAGGGCATTTTGGAGTGTAAGACAACACAGAAAGCCATTGACGGGGACGACCTCCCGAAGCATTGGTTCTGTCAGGTTCAGTATCAGCTCGGAGGAGCGGAACTCACACAGGGCAGTATCGCTTGGCTCACACAGGGCAGGGAGTTCGGGTATAAAGACCTTATGCTCGTTCCCGACTTCTACGCTTGGCTCGTTGAGGAGGTTGAGCGATTTTGGACTGACAATATCCTTGGAAAGCAAGAACCGTCAGCCGTTTCCGTACAGGACGTTCTCCTGAAATACAACCGCCACACAGCGGGCAAGGTTCTCGAAGTGACGGAGGAAATCTTTGAAGCCTACAATCAACTGAAAGGGGTAAAAGAAGAACTCTCCCGCCTCGAAGAACGCAAAGAGGAATTGGAGGGACGCATTAAGCTCGGTTTCGGTGACGCAGAGGCTATCAGCTACGGGGGACAGACAATCGCTACTTGGAAAGCCCCGAAAGACAGTGAGAAGTTCGACGCAAAGGCTTTTCAAGCCGCACATCCTGACCTTGCGAGAGAGTTTACAAAGACCGTTACAGGGGCTCGACGCTTCCTGTTGAAATAACCCGTAAAACAGAGCGAAAATGATTGCAATATCTAACCAACAGCGTGACGAGATTATCCGCTATATCGACTACCTGTGTGAGAGCAACAAGGACGTGAGCAGCAGCAATACACGGGTGTTCAACCTATGCCGACGAGCGAAGATACTCCGTAGGGAGTTGATGAAGAAACAGCCGTTTTCGCCCTCTGATTTACCTGAACGGTTAAAAAATTCTCGAAATCAAAAGTGATTATAATATAATCGTTTTAACTTTGCGATAACCAAAAGAACAGATATGAGATTCATCGTTGAAATATATACAAAGCCGCACACGGGTGGGCTGCTCCGAAAGGAAGCCCGACGCAACTGTTATGCGTGGTTAGCCCTACGTGCGGCTTTCCTTTTCTCATAGCAACAATGATACAATTACGGTCAAACCAAACCGAACCGATACAGAAAGCGATTGAGTTCTTCAAGCAGCAGAAGCCGAAGCCAAGTTTGATAGTCCTGCCAACAGCGTGGGGCAAATCAATCCTGACGGCTTTTGTCGCAATGAACTGTAACGACAGGCTCTTGGTTCTCCAACCCTCAAAGGAGCTGTTGGAACAGAACATCAAGAAGTACTACGCCCTGTGTGACGGTTTCGCTGTGAATGCGGGCATTTACTCGGCTTCATTCGGGCGAAAGGAAATCGCACAGATAACCTACGCTACAATCGGCTCGATAAAGAACCTCGGGGCGCAGTTCAAGGAAATGGGCTTCACGAAAGTACTCATCGACGAGGCACACCTATATCCCCGTGAGGCTGACAGTATGTTAGGACGTTTCCTCGCTGACAGCGGGATAACACACGTCCTCGGTATAACCGCAACGCCTGTAAAGCTCCAACAGAACTATGATCAGGACGGCGGCACATTCTCAAAGCTCGTTATGCTGACATCACGCAGCAAGAAAGGCAATTTCTATAAAGACATTATCCACGTCGGACAGGTATCTGAAATGGTACAGCTCGGCTTTTGGAGCAAACTCCGCTATGAAGCCGCCGACTTCGACAGCAGTATGTTGGTTTACAACACCTCGAAATCGGAGTTCACGGAGGACAGCGTCCTGCGGGCTTATGAAGCCAACGGAGGGGAACAGGGTATAATCGAAGCCCTCGACAAGCACACGGACAGGCAGCATATCCTCGTGTTCTGTCCCTCGGTACAGGACGCAATCGACTTATCGCACCGCTACACGGGTTCTGCTGTGATTTACGGCGATATGAAGCCCGCAGAGAGGGCAAACATTATCAACGAGTTCAAAGCGGGCAGAATCAGGGTAATTTTTAACGTGCGGGTGCTTTCGACAGGTTTCGACTATACAGGCATTGACTGTATTATCCTCGGAATATCGACAGCCTCCATAGCCCTGTACTATCAGATTATCGGACGTGCCACCCGTATTGACGAGGGCAAGGAGGACGCACTGATAGTTGATTTGGGCGGTAATGTTTCACGCTTCGGACGTGTCGAGGACATCACTTTCGAGCAAGGCAAGATATGGCGAATGTTCGGGACAGGCGGTCGCCTGTTGAGCGGCATTCCGATAACTGACATCGGGAAGATAACCCGTGAGGACACTGCAGCCATTGACAAGCAAGCCGAGCAGCCGATTGAGATAATGCCTTTCGGAAAATACAAGGGCGAACGCATTTGCGACATTCCGTTGAACTATCGGCAATGGATGTTGAACAATTTTGAATGGAGTGCCAAGAATGAGAAACTCAGGAAATCAATCATAGCAACAATTCAATAAATCATAGTTATGGCACTAAATGGTAAACTTGCGGCTCAATACTTCACGCACGACGCTGATATGCGAAACGACGTGAAGATAAAGGCTCTCCGCCGAAAATTCTCTCACACAGGGTATGCCGTGTGGAACTATCTCTTGGAGGTTCTGACTGATGTTGAAGCGTTTGAAATCGGGTATGACGATGTGACGAAAGAACTCCTCGCCGCTGATTTTGACGTGTCAGTACAGGAGTTATCCGAAATCGTGGACTACTGTTGTAAAATCGGGCTTCTGCAACAGGACGGCACCCGCCTGTTCAGCACAGCACACCAACGCCGTTTCCAAAGCATTATCGAACGCTTCCAACGCCGTTCAGAAGCGGGCAAACGTGGTATGTCTTCACGTTGGGGAAACCGTAACAAGGATATAGCACCCGATAACAATGTTATAACATCAGATAACATAATAGAAGAGAATAGATTAGAAGAAAATAGAATAGAAGAGAATAGAGTTAGATATCCTTATCAGGATATTGCCGACAAGTGGAACTCTATCTGCGGGGCGTTCCTCCCGAAAGTACAGAAGCTCTCGGAGGCACGACGCAATAAAATCAAGGCTCGTTTACAGGAGTTCGGCAAACAGGAAGAATGGATGCCGACCATTGAAGCCCTGTTTGAAAGAATTGCCGCTTCTGATTTTCTTCGGGGCAACAACAATCATCAATGGACGGCAACATTCGATTGGGTGTTTGACAGCCCGAAAAATTGGGTAAAGGTCATGGAGGGCAACTATGACAACAACAGAGGAAGCAAACAAGCCCCACAACAGGCGAACATACAGCTCGGCGTAGGTGAGTTTATCGACGCAACAGGACGACGCACATACGGCACAGGACGGGCGACAATCCCCAACGACGCACCGCCACGCCCGAGTGAGCGTCACGCTTGGAATACTTCAACCTCTCAATGGATAATCTTATGACACGAATGGATTGGAAGAAATACGGCATTGACATCCCGTATAACAGGACATCAGGGAACGTGAAAGTACACTGCCCGCAGTGCAGAGACCAACGCCACGACAAGCGTGACAAGAGCCTTTCCTGTGACCTCTCTACGGGAATGTTCAACTGCCACTACTGCGGGTATAGCGGTTGCGCTGCCGAGCGTGAACAGGAGGAATGGAAGAAGCCGTTCTACAACCCCGCTCCGCTCAAACATCAGAAGCCGACCTACAAGAAGCCCACACGGACAGGCAGCTCGGCGTTGAGTGAAAAGGCTCTCGCTTGGTTCAAGGGACGAGGCATAAGCCCTGCTACGCTCACGGCGATGAGAGTTACAGAGGGTATGGAGTTTATGCCGCAGAAGAACGGACAGGCGAATACGATTCAATTCAACTACTACAAGGGCGGGCAGCTCGTGAACACGAAGTTCCGCACAGGGGACAAATGCTTCAAGCTCTGTTCAGGGGCGGAACTCCTGCCGTACAATATCGACGGTATCAAAGGCAAGAACGAGTGTATCATAACGGAGGGGGAAATGGACGCTCTTTCTTTCGTTGAGTGCGGACGAACCGACGTGATCAGCGTTCCGAACGGGGCTAACGCCAACCTCTCCTACCTCGACGACTACATCGAGGAGTATTTCGATGATAAGGACGTTATCTACATTGCCTCGGACACCGATACAAAGGGCGTGGAACTTCGGGACGAGCTTCTCCGTCGCTTCGGCGTTGAACGCTGCCGAGTGTTGGAGTATGGCGAGGGCTGCAAGGACGCTAACGAACACCTGATAAAGTTCGGACGGGAAAGCCTGTTGAAATGCCTCGCTGACGCTCCCGAAACGAAGATTGAGGGGGTTTTCACTATACAGGACTTTGAACAGTCGCTCGACGCACTGTTTGAGTTCGGTATGCAGAAAGGCGTAACAATCGGGCACGACAACTTCGACCGCCTGTGTTCTTTCGAGACCAAACGCCTCTGTATCGTGACAGGTATTCCAGGCAGCGGTAAGTCGGAGTTCATCGACGAAATAGCTGAACGCCTGAATATGCGTTACGGTTGGAGGTTCGCTTTTTTCAGCCCCGAGAACGCCCCGCTCGCCTATCACGCCTCGAAGCTGATAGAAAAGTTCACGGGAAAGAAGTTCGACAAGCAGCACCTCGGCTACGGGGAATACAGACAGGTAAAGGAACACCTCGAACAGGACTTCTTCTTTATCAGCCCGCACAATGATTTCAGGCTTGAAACCATTCTCGAAAAAGCAAAATTCCTCGTAAGACGCAAGGGTATAAAAGCCCTCGTGATTGACCCGTACAACCGTTTGGAGAACCAACACAGCGGAGGACGTAATGAAACGCTATACATCAGCGAAACGCTCGACCGTCTGACGAATTTCGCACAGCAGAATGACATTCTGATTATCCTTATGGCACACCCGACAAAAATGCCGAAGAACAAAGACGGTATTATAGAAACCCCGACCCTGTATGACATCAGCGGTTCAGCTAACTTCTATAACAAAGCGGACTTCGGTATCGTCGTACATCGAAACCGCATTGAGAACATCACGGAGGTTCACATTCAGAAAGTGAAGTTCCGACACCTCGGAGAGTGCGGTATGGCACAATTCAAATACAACCTGAACAACGGGCGTTACAGCCCTTATACGGGCGGTTCTGAACCTGATTGGGACAATACCAACCATTTACAGGAAGAAGCCCGCAGACGTTATGAGGAAGCCGAAGCAGCATCCGTGTTTGACTTCGACGACCTCCCCGAAGATGATTGCCCATTTTAATAACCAAATATACAGCGTATGACATTTGAAGAATTACAGAAGCTGCGACAGGAAAAGGAACAGAAAGTTTCCGAGGCTTACGCAGAATTGAACAAAGCCGAATGGCAGTACACAGAGGAGCGGCTACCGTTCCCGTTCAGAAAGTATCAACAGGTAATCGTAAAACTCGAGGTAACCGAGGAAACACGGTCAAGAATGATGCCCGAGTATGCAGCCAAGCCGAAAAACAAGCTCGGTCGACAGTATCAGGTTGCGGGTATGCTCACAGGTTATGCGATTGGAAAGAAAGGCGAACTACGTCCCTGTTTTTGGGGAGGGAAGCCGACGTACAGCTTCTATGACAAGATTATAAGCATAGAAGCAGCCAAGAAGCAAAGGGCGGAAAAATGCTCAACCTGCTATTTCTACAAGAAAGGAGCTTGCTATATGGCGGGCGGTAACAACCCCACCCAACAGGTAACAGAAGATATGTTCGTTTGCGGACATTATTACGAAAGGAGGAGAATATGAATTTCAATATGTACAAAGAGGAAGCGTACAGGATAGCCAAAGAACACGGCTTCCACGAACAGGAGCAAAGCGATGACCATTTGAAGTGCTTGATTATATCAGAGCTTATGGAAGCGGTCGAAGCTGACAGAAAAGGTCTTCGGGCAGACCAAGGGGCAGTAAAGTTTCTAAAGGCTTATGGACGGCTCTTTGAAAAGAATTTCCTCCTGTATGTCAAAGATACAGTCGAGGATGAACTTGCAGACGCTTGCATACGTATTTGCGACCTCGCAGGGCTTCGGAACATTGATTTGGACTTCGGCGGACAGCAGACGGTCGAGATAGAACCCACGAAATTGTTCACGGAAAATATCCTTACCATTTGCAGATTTATAGCAGGAGGAGGAACGGCTGACGACCTGTATGTCAGGCTAAACTATTCACTTTCAATGATATGCACTCTTGCAGCACAGAAAGAGATTGACCTCCGTACCCATATCGAGCTGAAAATGGCTTACAACAGGACACGCCCGAAAAAGCACGGGAAAGGGTATTGACGGGCTGAACGCAAATAAAATAAACAAGTATAAAATGACCTCAAAAATAACAGATTATGGCAAAGAAAACAGCAGCAAAGGCGGGCGACTTCATAGAGATAACAGCCCGCAAGGTAAGCGACAAGGTACAGCCCGAAATTAAGGTGGGCGGAATATACCACGTGAACAGGGTTGAGCAGCTCAAAAGCGGGGCGACGGTTCTCGTTATTGACAAGGACAGGAAGAAGCACAAGACTGTCCGCTGCAACGCAGAGCGTTTCACTTGGGAGGTACGCACTCCCGCCGAGGTACAGGAAAAGCAGTTCAAGGAACAGTGCAACGCCGACACCAAAGCACTTATGGAGAGCTTCACTTTCGAGGAGCACGTACAGATAGCATTCGTTCCGCTCATCATTGCACAGGTGGCGTGGGTTTATGCCGATAAGGTGGTAAGATATTGTGCCGATAAGCGTATCTCCGAGGTGAAGAAGCTCTCACGCACGGTAAAGCAACTAAGGGAACACTATCTCGTACAGTTGAGCAAAGACCTTGACAGGGAGCACCTGAATAAGATACTCTCACAGGCAGATGAGCTCATCAACGTGTGTGCGTTTGACTTCCAAATCCTTTATTATTCGACCTGCAATGAAATCAACCGCCAACACCTGAAAATCGAGTACGACGAAATGCGAACATACGCTTTCCTCTCGATGATGTTCTGCCGTGAGGTACGCAAGCACGAAAACCGTATGACAGCTATGATAGCACAGAAGCTTGGGGAAGCTCGTGAGGGACATCTGCCCTGTATCGACGAGCTTTACACCTGTATGGACGCTTACCTCGGCAATAATGAAATCAAGATAACGCCTGTTATTGAAACGGCGATGATTAAGTTTCAGAAGAATCTCTCGAAGATTGAGTTCAATTTAGTATAAACCATTTAATTTTTAGACACTATGAGCAATTTTGGTATCAAAATCGACTGCCTCAAACTCAAGGGGGCATTTATGAAGAACTTGCAAGGCAAGACAAGTGTAAAACGCTGCTTGATTATCCCTGTCGATGATTGCGACGGAATGTTCCTCGGCGAAAAGGGCTGCTACCTGAACCTGACAGCCATTGAAATGCAAGAACCGAAGTACAGCGACACTCACTGTATCAAGGCGGATTTGCCAAAGGAACAGCGGGACGCAATGACAGAGGAACAAATCAAGGCTATTCCTATCCTCGGCGGTATGCACGCCATTGAGAAGAAGCAAGCGACTATGAACGTAACGGGTACACTCGACAACACGGCATTTGCTGACGACGACGATCTGCCGTTCTAAACCTGACACGGGTTCACACAGGCAAGGCGGGGAGCAATCCCCGTTTTGTCGTCCAAAGCCCAAATCAGCCCGTATTTCAAAACATCTTTCTATGGATAAGCAAACATACCAATCGAAGAAGAAAAGCCGACAGACGGCGAATCAGCAAAAAATAAGGGACGTTTTCACAATCATCTGCAAAACAGACCTCCATATCGACGTTGTCAAGGAGCATAAATTTCACCCCGTCAGGAAATGGCGTTTTGACTATGCTATCCTCGAACACAAAATAGCCCTCGAGGTAGAGGGCGGCGTATGGACGGGAGGACGACACACCTCCCCACAGGGTTTCCTCGGCGACATCGAGAAGTACAATACCGCAACGCTAATGGGTTGGCGGGTGTTCCGTGTCACGCCTGATGATTTATACAAGACCGCAACCCTAAATCTCATAAAAACGGCAATTTCGGGTGATTCTACCCCCTAAAACCCCTTTTTTTGCCTCAAATGTGATTATATTATAATCATTTTGAATAATTTTGTGCCACAGTAATTTTCTAACAATTATAGCAATGATAAAATTTTCAGAGTACGTATCGCTCGGACACCCTGACAAGATTGCCGACTACATCAGTCAGTATCTGTTAGACCGCTACATCGAGCAAGACCCCGACACCCGTTACGCTGTCGAGGTACAAATCAAGGACTACCAAGTTACGCTCGGCGGCGAGGTATCGTCCAAGTGTAAGTTCAGCCCGTCGGAGATAAGACAGCACGTCCGTGCGGCAGTAAACGAAATCGGCTACACAATGGACTATCTGCACAAATGGGGAGCAGAGAATACCATTTGCGGAGACCTGTTGGAGGTAACGTCGCTTATCAGCCAACAGTCCCCCGACATCGCACAGGGGCTTTCGGGTTGGGGCGACCAAGGCATTTTCTTCGGTATGGCTGAATGGCGACCGTCGGACTGTTATATGCCTATCGACCACGCCGTAGCCAAACGTCTGTGTAAGGAGCTTTTCGACAGCGGTATCGGTGGACTTGACATTAAGACGCAGGTAGTAACCGATAACGATGTTATTACAAAAATTATCGTTGCTATCCCCCTGTTACCCGAACAGGACACAAAGACCGTCGAGGATTTTGTCCGTTCAAAGGTGGCAGGAAAATACGAACTTATCGTGAACGGCACAGGACGTTACGTTCAGCACAGCAGCCGTGCGGATTGTGGTACAACAGGGCGAAAACTCGCTGTGGACTTCTACGGCGGAAACTGCAAGCTCGGCGGCGGTAGCCCTTGGACGAAAGACGCAAGCAAAGCAGACCTCACGCTGAACCTTGCAGCCCGTTCCCTTGCCAAGAGTTATGCCGAAGAACACGAATGCGACGTGTATGTCAGCCTCGCTTGCTGCATAGGCAAACAGGAGGTCGATATATGCATACAGGACTGTGCGGGCAACGTCATCGAGGAGGGAACGACAATGTTCAGCCCTGCAGAACTTCGCCGCAAATTTAAGCTCGACACCCCGATTTATGCTTCAATGTGTCGTTGGGGACTGTTCGGAGAGTATCAACAGGATAAAGTTTGGGAACAATGAAAACAGAAATCGTAAACCTGTCGCAGATACAGGTAAACGGGGCGAACCCCCGTATCATCAAGGACGACAAGTTTGAGAAGCTTATCTGTTCAATCCTCGTGCTTCCGAAGATGTTGGAACTCCGCCCTATTGTCGTTGATAACACCTTTGTAGCTCTCGGCGGCAATATGCGTTACAGGGCATTGACAGCCATTTCCGATATGGACGAGGCAGAGCTGAAATCCCGCCTGTCAGAAGCAAGGGATTTTCAGAAGAAGACAGCAGCCGAACAGGACAACCTCATTGAGTATTGGCAGCGTTGGAAAGACAAGCCGACAGCTCATATCATCAAGGCGACGGAACTGTCCGAGGAGGAACAGCGGGAGTTCATCATCAAGGATAACGTCGGATATGGAGAATGGGATATGGACGCACTCGCCAACGAGTGGGACGCAGAAGAACTCGACGATTGGGGACTTGACGTGTGGCAAAACAAGGAATGGGAGAACGGAGAGTCAAGCGGAGCAACCAACAGTAAGCCCGCCAACGCTTCCCTGAACGACCGATTTATAGTCCCTCCTTTCTCAATCCTCGACACCCGAAAGGGATATTGGCAGGAACGGAAAAAGAAATGGCGTGAGCTTATCGGCGACAATGGAGAGAGCCGTAACGACACCCTCATAACCTCGCCCGAAATCAAGTACAAAGACCTGTATCAGCGTACACGACAGCACCGTGAGGAATTGGGTATCACGTTCAAGGAATACCTCGACAAGTATGTTCCCGACGACGTGAAAGAACGTGAAGCAAGCAAGGTTCTGTCGGCGGGCGTTTCCCTGCTCGACCCTGTTATGGCTGAAATCGTCTGCCGTTGGTTCGGACAGGACAACTGCAAGACGTTTGACTGCTTCGCAGGAGATAGCGTCTTCGGTTACGTTTCTGCACACCTCGGAAATGAGTTCGTCGGCATTGAGCTTCGTCCTGAACAGGCTCGCCTCAATAACGAACGTGTGGAGGGAATGACAGCCCGATACATCAACGACGACGGTCAGAACGTCGCACAACATATCGCCCCTGACAGCCAAGACCTCCTGTTCAGCTGCCCGCCTTATTTCGACCTCGAGAAATACAGCGACCTCGAGAACGACGCAAGCAATCAGGATAGCTACGAGGATTTCATCAAGATATTGGAGAACGCTTTCAAGGCGGCTGTCGGCTGTCTGAAAGAAAACCGTTTTGCGGTTATCGTCGTAGGCGATGTAAGAGATAAATCAACAGGCTTCTATTACGACTTCTGCGGCGATATCAAACGCATTTTCAAGGAAGCGGGAATGCCTCTCTACAATGAAATTATCCTCGTTGAAACGGGGGCAAGTACAGCCCTGCGAGCAGGTCGATATATGGAGAGCCGAAAGGTTGCAAAGATGCACCAAAATATCCTCGTGTTCTACAAGGGCAAGACAAAGGAAATCAAGAACAACTTCAAGAAGATAGAATATGCAAGCGAAGATTTGGAACGATTCAAAGTGGATACAGGAAACGAATCCACAGAAGATACGGGAGATATTTGATGAAGCCCTGAAAAAGTCGGGGTTCAATATCCTGTGCTTCACAGACCACCATTTTACGCCGCAGGGATATACAGCGTTGTGGCTGCTCACAGAGAGCCATTTCGCCGTACACACGTTCCCCGAGTTCGGCAAAACCTACATTGAGCTGTCAAGCTGCAACCCTGATTTCTTTACGAAATTCATTGAATTGACAAAAGACCTGTAACTATGAGCAAAGCACAACAAAAGAAGCGTAATCAGGAGAAACAGGCACGAATGGAAATCGTGTCAAAACTCTACAAGCGTGGTTACTCCTGCCGACAGATCAGGGAGGAGGTAATGAAACGCCTCGCTCTTGACAGCTATTCGTTGGGCACAGTTCAGAAAGACATCAAAACCCTGTTGGAGGAGTGGCGAGAGAACCGTATCGAGGATATGGACGCCGCCCTCCAATTGGAGCTTGAACGTATCGACGACACCTGTCGTGAGTTGTGGGCACAGTGGGAGAAATCAAAAGAGGACTACAACAAGACCACGAACACGAGCAAGGGCGCACCCTCTCGAAACAAGGAAACAGGCGAGGAAAATATCAAGACGTACAGCGTTGAAAGACGCACGGCAACGGTTGTCGGACTTGGCAACCCGCAGTACATCGCCGAAATCCGACAGCAGCTTATGGAACGCCGCAAGCTCCTCGGCTTGTACGCTCCTGAAAAGAAAGACATTTCGGGCGACCTGTCCTTTGCGGCGTTGCTCGTTGAAAGTGGAATGATAGACGAAGCGGAGGAACAGATAAATGGCTAACAGGTTGAGTGATGAAATAATGCGTAAGCGGGGAATAGCCCTGATGAACTCTTGGCGGGCTGATTGGAACAGGTTCGTCCGTGACGCTCTCGGCGTTACGCTCGACCGTGAGCAGCAGGAAATCCTGTCCTCCGTACAGTTCAATCCCCGTACATCTGTTGCGTCAGGCACAGCCCGAGGTAAGGACTTCGTAGCCGCTTGTGCTGCCGTTTCATTCCTCTACCTCACACCCCGTTGGAACAGGAACAGGGAACTGATAGAGAACACGAAAGTAGCCCTAACAGCCCCGACAGACCGTCAGGTAAAGAACATTATGATGCCCGAAATCAGCCGCCTGTATAACAGGGCAAAGGCTCGTGGCATACAACTTACAGGACGGCTCAACACCTACGACATCAGAACGGACAACGAGGAGTGGTTCTTGACAGGTTTCAAGGCGGACGAGCATAACCACGAAGCGTGGTCAGGTTTCCACGCCGTCCACACAATGTTTGTCGTTACCGAGGCTTCGGGTGTCAGCGACGACACCTTTGCCGCTATTGAGGGTAACCTGCAAGGCGACAGCCGTATTCTTCTCGTGTTCAACCCGAACACCCCTGTCGGATATGCAGCCAAGAGCCAAAAGGGCGACCGTTGGGCAAAGTTCCGTCTAAATAGCCTGACAGCCCCGAATGTGCTTGAAAAACGTATCATAATCCCAGGTCAGGTGGACTATGAGTGGGTGGCTGACAAGCTCGAACAATGGTGTACGCCGATAACCGAAGCGGAGGTCAGAGAGGAGTTCGACGACTTTCAGTTTGAGGGGCGTTGGTACAGACCCGAAGACCTGTTCCGCAAAAAGGTTCTCGGTAAGTTTCCGAAAGTCGGCGACGATGTTCTTATTCCGCAACAGTGGCTCGACCTCGCACACGAGCGTTGGAGAATGGCACACGGGCGGGAACCTCTCGGACAGGACGCTCGAATTCTTGGTGTCGATGTGGCGGGTATGGGACGTGACTGTACCTGTTTCGTTGAAAGGAAAGGCAATTGGGTTGGCGAGTTCAAGACGCACAACTCGGGCGGTTCTGCTGACCACATGGCGGTTGCGGGACAGATTATATCAGCCCGCCGACACGAGCCTGACCTGTTCGTGAGCATTGATACCATTGGCGAGGGTGCAGGAGTTTACAGCCGTTGTGTGGAGCTTGACGGAGAAGCCCATATCATCAGCTGCAAATACAGTGAAGCGGCAAAGACGGCGAGCGGCAAGGATATGACGGATATTACAGGGCAGTACGGGTTCGTGAATATGCGAGCTTGGCTCTTTTGGGCTATCCGTGATTGGCTGAACCCGAAAAACGAAACAGGGGCTATGTTGCCGCCTGACGATAAGTTCGACGAGGAAGCAACCGAGATACGTTGGTCGTTCCGCTCTGACGGAAAGATAATCATCGAGCCAAAGGAAGACATCAAGGAACGCCTCGGACGTTCGCCTGACAAGTTCGACGCACTCGCCAACACGTTCTATCCGATAAACAGCCGCAAGGCAATTGACATAAACCGTTTGGCAAGAATTGTAAGACGCTAATCAATAATTCATATCAGTATGACAATCGAAGAAATTCTCAACTCGGGAAATAACGCTGCCAACATCATTGCGGCGTTGAAAGAAAAAGCAATCATCGTCCCCATTTGGTCGGGACGTAACGGCTTGTCGCAGGAGTTCGACCCCAAGAAACACCCTGTAATGAGCAAAGCGAAGTACCCTGACATCGTAACGGAGGACGGCATACAGCCTGTAACCCGTGTAACCTGTGACCTGCAACGCCTCGCCACAAAGCGTATGACGGAGCTTGTCTGTGGCATTCCTATCAAGCGAGTGTACAAGCCACAGAACGACAAGCAAAAGGACATTGCCGCTTTCATTGAGGCTATCTATGAGAAAAACCGCATTGACAGCGTAAATACCGACCGTCTGAATATGCTCTTTGCGGGTTGTGAGGTGCTGACACTGTGGTATGCTGTTGAACAGGAAAACACCCTGTACGACGGCAAGAAGTCTTTGTTGAAGCTCCGTTGCAGGAACTTTACCCCGATGTTAGGCGACGACCTGTACCCGTTGTTTGACGAGTACGGCGATATGATTGCAATGTCTATCGGGTACAGCCGTAAGAGTGGAAAGAAGCTCATTCAGTATTTCGACACCTACACGTCAAACAAGCATATCAAATGGAGCAACGCCAACGGAGATTGGGAGGAAGTCGAGAATGAGGACATTACTGTTATCGGCAAAATCCCCGCTGTCTATGCCTACCGCCCGACACCGATTTGGGAGGACAACTCGAATATCGTCTATGAGATTGAGTGGGCGTTGAGCCGTGACGGAAACTACCTGCGTGAAAACTCCAAGCCGCTTTTCGTCGTGTTCGCTGATGAAGCGATAAGCTACGGCGACGAGAAATCGCCTAACAAGGAGTTCAAGGCTGTTATGCAATATCCGAAAGGCAGTACAGCACAGTACATCACTTGGCAACAGGCTGTCGAGAACCTGAAATACTATGTCGGGGAATTGCGTACCCTGTTCTTTACCCTCCTGCAGCTTCCTGATTGGTCGTATGAGAAAATGTCGCAGCAAGCCCTATCGGGTGAGAGCCGCAAGCAGCTTTTCATTGACGCACAGATGAAAGTCAAGGACGAAAGCGGTCGCCTGTTGGAAATGTTCGACCGTGAAACGAACGTTATCAAGGCGTTCGCAAAAGTTATGCTCGGAGAAGCCTACCACGCTGACATTGACGCACTGTCTGTAAAGACCGTTATCACCCCGTTCACAATCACGGACGAGAAAGACACTATCACGAACCTCGTAACAGCCAACGGAGGCAAGCCGATTATGTCGCAGCGTGAAAGTATCGAGGAATACGGACACAGCAGCGACGTAGATCAGACGATGAAAGAAATCGCCGAGGAAAGTATGCAGGACAGTTTTAACCTAACCGAGTAACGTATGGCAAAGAGGGTTCAGAACAGGAAACAGGCGGAGCAGCCGAAGTTCAGGTGTAGGGATTGTGCTAACAGCTATGATTGGCACAGTAAAGCCCTCGACGGACATCTGATACTTTGCCGTTGCAAGCTCGACGAGAAAACCGAGTTTGGCAGGTGGTGCAAGTTCCTGTCAGACCCACAGTGCGAACATTTCAAACAGCGTACAGACAATGGCACGATTGGATAAATGGGAAAAACGACATCAACAGAACGTGACTTCATACGAGCGGCAGATTGATAAGATATTTCAATCCGCTGCCCGTGAGGCTGCTGCTGTCGCTTCGTCTGCGGGCGTTGTCAAGCCCGACAAGCCGTTTTCATTCGCTGACTATCCTGTTACACGGAAAAGAGTTGAAAAGCTGTTGTCGGGGCTGAAAAACAACCTTACAGCGGTTATCGTGAACGGCATTGAAAGTGAGTGGACGTTGGCGAACAACAAGAACAGCGAACTCGCAAACCAAGTTTTCGGGGACAATGCCGAGAACCTGACGGAAGAACAGAGCAGAAAGTATTACAGCTCCAACGACACAGCCCGACAGGCTTTCGTCGAGAGAAAGACGGCAGGAATGAACCTTTCCGACAGGGTGTGGCGGTACACGGAACAGTTCAAGTCTGAAATCGAAATGGGTATTGACATCGGGCTGCGTGACGGGTTGTCGGCTGATGAATTGAGCCGAGAGCTTCGACAATACCTCCGTTACCCTGACAAACTGTTTCGACGTGTCCGTGATGAGCACGGTGTTCTGCAACTTTCAAAGGCGGCACAGGCTTTCCACCCAGGGCAGGGAGTGTACCGAAGCAGCTACAAAAACGCCCGCCGCCTCGCTGTGACAGAAACGAATATGGCTTACCGCACGGCTGATTATGTCCGTTGGCAGCAGCTTGATTTTGTCGTCGGCATTGAAATACGCCTATCGAACAACCATACGCTCAACGGCGTACCGTTTGAGGACATTTGCGATTTTCTGAAAGGGAAATACCCGAAAGATTTCAAGTTCGTAGGTTGGCACCCGCATTGTCGCTGCCACGTCGTAACAATCCTGAAAACGCCCGAAGAAATGGCGGAGGACAACAGGCGTATTATGGCAGGGCAACCCGTCAGTACACGGAGCGTGAACACCGTCGGCGACGTTCCCGAGCAGTTCAATACTTGGGTAGAGGACAACAAAGAACGGGCAAAGGGTTGGTCGTCTATGCCGTATTTCATCAGGCATAACCCGCAGTACGTCCGAGGGTTCGAGGTTGATACCTACACGAAAGCCGAACGAAAATTCACACGGGCAAGGAAAACCAACGAGGCTATGCAGGAATCCCTCGGCATTTTCCTACAAAGAAAATATCCTGAAATCCCGAACACGGAAAAGGCTGCTATCTACCACTACACAAAGGGCGAGGGTGCAGCGTTCCGTCAGTTGAACAATCAACTCCGCAAAGGGAGTCTATCGGAGTTCAACGAGGCATTTTCACAGCTCTTGTCACAGGGTCTTTCCAAATTGGAAACAACCACTGAAACGGTTTACAGGAAAGTGCGTTTGAACAAGACGAATTTAGGGGAATATCTATCTTTGGCAGGGAAAAAAGAAACTGCCGTTTTTAAGGGATTCACATCAACAAGTTTAGATCGTCAAGCTGCTATTGATTTCCGTGCCAACAGCAAGCCAAAGAAAAATGAAACGGATGTTCTGCTTGTTATACGAGGCAAGTCAGGACACCCGATTGAGGATTTCTCACAGTTCGGAGGACGCTTCACAGGAAAGTCCAACCAACGTGAAGTGCTGTTTGATAGCGGTTGCGAATTTAGATTTGATAAATTGGAAATTGAAGACGGTAGATATGTTTTCTACCTGACAGAGATTTAATCTTCATCATCGCCTCCCAAGGGGTCTTCTATAAACCTGTCAAGCGACGGGTCGGAAAACTCTCTTTCGAGGCGTTTTCTTTCCTCCTCGGGCAAGGCGTTGAACTCTGCCTCACGACGAGCGTCACGGGCTTTCAAATCGTCCCAAATTCTATCGACATCTTCGGGAGATATACCGTTTGGGTTGTTCATAATCTCCTGCAATTCTTCATTTGTCATACTCTTGCTGCTTTTGATGTTGCAAAATTACGTTATTTTTCTCGAAATCGCCGTCTGTCGGCTTCAAATGTTTTCATAGGGCAAGTTATTATCCCCGCTCCCGTTCGCCTGAATTTGGGCGGTTTCTGCGTGTCGTCGCCTGTTCCTCCTGAAACGCCTCTGTAAGCCGAACGGAAACAGGGCAAAATCGAGGTAGGTCTGAAAACCTGATTACAATATAATCGCAAACACCCCAAATTCGCCCCGTTTTAGCCCCGCTGTCGCCTTTTCTTTCGTCGAGCGAGGGTTTTATTATCCCAACACTCGAAACGGCTCAAATCGGCTTATTTTGGCTCTTACTCCGTAGGGGTTCACGAGTAATTTTACATTTCGCCCCCTCGTAGGGAGTTCCACCTGATACGCCGATATTCCAAAGGCGTGTAACCTTGCAGCCCACCTGATCAGGCGTGAACTCCTCATATATCGCCGACAGAGAGGTAAAGAAAAACTCCGTGCGGTCGTCGTCCTGAATGGGCGGCTCATTGAAAGCCACCCGATAAATATGCTCTTTCTTCATTGTTACGCCTCCAACAGTTTGTGGTAAGTGTTATCGCTCATAGCCTCACGCATTTTCAATACACGACGCAAGCGGGCTATGTCTTCCTCTGTCAGTTCCTCGTCTTCCCCTTTGTAGTTTCGTTCTTCGTCGAAATACAGGTTGTGTTTCCCGATGTACGCACTCATAAACGACCGCTCGAACTCCTCCAACTCACGTTTGTAGTTCTCCTTATGCCACCCGAACAGGCTTGAAACCTCGGCATATTGCAGGGCTGTCAGTTCAACTTTTATCGACGACCGTGTAGGCTTCCAATACCCCATATCGGTTGTATCACAGACCGCCGACAGGCAGCGGATAAACAAGTTCATCATTTCCTTTGCCCGTCCTATCTCGAACGTGTATCGGTGTTTGGTTTCGATATCCAAGATGTCTTCAATCTTCAACCCGTACTGTTCGCAGATTCTTTCGATTGCTCGGCGGGCGTTTTCAGCCTCGCCCCTGTAACCCTGTTCGGCAAGAGCCTGTAACTTGCGGAGCTTCTTTTTCAAGCTCTCGTATTGTTCGCTGCTTACTGTTGTCATAATCCTGCCTCCTCACGCTTACGGTTTACGACTGTCGAAGATTTCAAGCTGAAATCCCAATCCTTGATACACTCGTCGAGTGGCTGAACGTTCCCGAGGTGTGCGGCGATATATTTTTCTGCAGCCGCCTCCGCCTCCTGTCTGTTGTTTGCCCTGATGATTACCTGTCCGTCAAATACGAACTTTGCTCTGATTTTGAAATTCTTTTTTGCCATAGTTTTTTGATTTTTGCCCCTGAACAGGGGGCGATTTTATACGAGCTTAATTTATTAAGCGATATATATATATTCTCTTTTCTTCTATTCTCTTCTATTCTCTTCTCTTATAGTTATCCCGTTGTTATTAACATCGTATAACACCGTTATAACATTGTTATAGAATTGTTATGGAAGTCTTACGATTTTAGCGGCTGTTTCGTCGCCCCATATCCTCCTGATAATCTTGAACGGTTCAGCGTCCCCGTCCCACGAAATCATACTCTCGTGATTGTTGTACTCATAGAAGTAAACCTCCTGCGGGTCGCATTCCTGTTTGATACGCTTGTCGATTTCGTCATAGGCGGCGAAGAACTTATCAACCCCGTCACGTGTGCCGTACATACCCGCTCCGACGCTGACGAGCTTCTCCCCCTCTTTCAATGGGCGTATCTTCTTCAATCCCTCGGCGAACTGTTGGTTACTGAAAGCGAAGAAACAGTCATAGCGGTAACAGTCCTGTTTCGACTTCTCCTCCTGCAGCTCCCTGTAACGGTTGATTGTCTTGGCGTTGTGCATAACCACACAACCGTCATACTCGCTGAAATCACGGCTGTACTGCAAGCCGCTTGGTAATGTCTTGATATTGTCTGCCATATTGTGGAAAGTTATGCCCGCCACTCACGCTGTTTTCAAGCCGAATGGCGGGCGATTGTCTTTTATGCGTGTAATTTAACCCTGTTCATCAATGAACCTGAAATTTCGTGTAGTTCACGGCTTCTTTCAGGCGTAAGCTCTCGGGCGTGAGCCGTGATAGCCTGTGTCAGTTTCCAAAGGGTGGCTGCTCCCTGAACGCCGTCCTCGGGGTCGTTCCTCATCAGGATTTTCTGAACTTCCTGTCCCTCCTGTTTCAGCAGGTGTCCGTTCTTCGTGAGGTTGTTCAACTCACGGTCGAGGTCAACTTCCATTTCGCTTGCCCCCTGTATCTCGTAGGCTTTCTGCATGAGCGTGTCACGGCTGAACAGTCCCGATGTCAAGTCCCTAACGGCTGATACGGTTGTCTTCGTGTCAAGCTCGTAGGTTTCCTGTGATAGTCGGAGGTTGTCAGGGAGCTTCGAACCGAGGTGTACCTGCTTCATAACGCTCTCTCGAACCATACCATTGAGGCAAGCCCCGTTCAACAGGAACGAACGCATATCAACTGCTCCGTCGCCGTAGTCCGAGGTGCTGAATCGTGCCCCTGCGAAGATTATCACATCGCCATTCTTGGCTGTCGGGATAACAAGCGGCTGCGGGAGTATCGTTTCCGCCCATACTTTCGTGTCATTCATATAAGCGTCCGAGATAACCGCCCCCTGCTGTGCGGCTTCCTGAACAAAGGCGGTCAGGATTTCAACGCTGTTCAGGCGGCGGTAGCTGTCGCTTAAAACACCTCTTACCTGTGTGCCGACGGTTCTCACGAGAACACGGCTTCGCTGCGTCCAACCGCTGTGCTCGTTCAACATTGTAGCGGCGAGGGCTATCTGCCATTCAGCCCCTCCCGCAAGTGTGCGGAGGTAACGCTGCGGAATACCCATACGGTCGGCGAGCTGTCCGATTGCATTTGCGTGGAGCGAGAACTGTCCGTCGGGCATATTCATCTTCAAGCCCTCGTCGCCGTTGAACGTGATAACAGGCGTGTGGTCGTTTCGCTTCAATTCAACGCCGAGGGGTGCGATATAGTCCTGTGCTATCTTTCCCTCGTTGATAAGGCGTTCCATTGTTGCCTGTACTCCGACGGCTTTACCGTCAATCATTCTCTGAACTTTGTTCATCACTACTTCGTTCAAGCCCTCTTGGTGGCTCATTGTTGCTTGCTGTGTCATAATTGAAAAACTGTTATTGGGTTAAAAACTGATTGAATTCAATAGATACTCCTGTGCCTCCTCATACAGGGCGGCGGGTGTCAGGTTGTCCGAGCTTGGTTCAAATCCTGATAGATATGCTGCTTCGATGATCTGTGCCATAGGTTATTCGATTATGCGGTAAGACTTCGGGGTTATATTCTCGCCTCGCAGAAAATCCAAGTCATCGTCGATTGCGTCCTGTGGGTCGATACAGCCCTCGTCAATCTCATAAACCACTGTGCAGGTGTAGTCCTGTGCTGATGTGCTCATTGTCAAATCTGTGATAGCTGAATCCATAAGCATTTTCACAAACGGGTGAGCGTCGAAAACTTCGTTAAAAACGAATTCAAGTTTCGTAATCTTGCTATACATATCGCTGTCATTTATTGGTTATTACTTGTTGTAGAAACTGAATTTGATACCCCTGCGGAGCTTGCATACACAAACGTCCTCCATACAGTTGGCTGCTCTGTCAAGAAACTTATTCAACATTTCAATGCCGATAAGGTCAATCGCTCTCGATACGCCAACGAGTTTGTGGATTTTGTTACCGTTGTTATCGATACCTGAAACCTTAATGCGGTAGTTGCGGTTGATTTCGGCTGTTGTATAGTTCAATGCTGTTGCTTTCATCTTTCTGTTATTTTTGGGTTATCAAAGTGTTTACCTCATAAACACGGTGCAAATATAAGTGAACTATTTTGCTAATAACAAATTTTTCTCCGAGTATTTTTAACTGCACGGTTAATTTTCTTTGATTCTCGGTGCAATCACAGGAATGGTGATGTAAATCTTCCTTTTATAGAAATATACTCCAATAAACCAAATTTTACCCGATTATATTGTAAACACTTAAAAAATTTCCATTACTTTTGTGGCATTAAACCAAACAGTTTACGATTATCGATATGAAAAAAACAATTTTGGATGCGCTGAAAGCCAAGTTTGTGGGGGTCAGCGAAGCGATTTTAGACAGGGTAGCCACAAAGTTGGCAAGAACTGTAGTTACAGCCGAACAGGTTGCAACCGCTGTTGAGGGGGTAACCATTCAGCAGGTCATTGAGAGCTACGGCGACAGCCGAGCAACCGAAGCCCAACAGACAGCCGTACACACATACGAAACGAAGTACGGTTTGAAAGACGGGCAGAAAATTGACGGGGGTGGCAGCGGACAGCAGACCACTACGACAACCGTGCAGACTGAAACACAGCCCGCAGCAGGGGGTGACATCGCAGCACAGATTGCAGCAGCCGTTTCGGCAGCAGTAAAACCGCTGACAGATGAAATCGCCGCACTCAAAACGGGTCGTGTCACAGAAACCCGCAGACAGCAACTTAATGCAGTAATCGGGAAATTGACCGATGAGAACGTCCGCAAGGCTTATGAACGCACACCGATTGAGAACCTTTCAGACGAGGAGTTCACAACACTACTTGGCGAGGTATCGACAGAGGTTGAGGGCATTTGTTCTGCGACAGCTGCCAAAGGGGCTGTATTCGGAAAACCCGCCGCACAAAGCGGTTCAAATCAAGGGGGCGCACTGACCAAAGAACAGGAGGAGGCTATCGCACACCGTGAGAACACTCCGTCTTCGGGAGGTCAGCCGTTCTAATGTTTCACAATCTAACATCAAAAGAAAATGGGAATGACAGTATCAAGACGCAAGGACAGCAACGTTCCTCGTGTCATTATGCACAAAGTCGCTGACATTCGAGGTGGTGTTTCTGTACACTCTGCCGAGCTTGGCGGCGATTTTCTGAACGAGGGTTCAGTATTGAGCGCACCGATTAACGGTATTTGTCACGTCGTAAAGGTTGCCGTCGTTGTGGCTGATGTAGCCGAAACCGACAAGGTTATCAAGGTGAAGAAAGGACACAACTTCAAGGTAGGCGACTTCGTTATGGTAAACGTTGGCGGTAAGGCTTATGCCGTTACAGCAATCAACGACACCAACAAGTCCTACGACGAAATCACAATCGGCACAGCTCTCGGTGTAATCAAGTCAGGCGGTTTCATTGTCGAGGCGGCTGCGGAATCAACCGCAAGCACTTCTGCATTGAAGTACACTCCGCTATCAATCGTCGGCACAGGTAAGCCTGTCGCAAAGGGACAGAACATCGACACCGACGCTTGGGTTATCGGCGTTACCAAGGGCAATCCTCTGCCTGAATGTGTGGCTAAGTATCTAACAGGTATCATCAACTACTAATCTGACGAATTATGGCAACTATTGTAAATACGCTAATTCAGGGATTGAATCAGCAAATGGTGCAGGCACGTCTGAACACCGCTGACGCAAACCCGTTCCTTTTCGGCAAGCATTTCCCTGTCAAAAAGGTAAATGGCTTCATTTGGCGAACATTGCAGAACCAACTCGGAAAGGCTAACGTAGCCGCCGACCTGCACACCGACAACGGTACGATTATCCGTAAGCGTCGCCCTATCTTCGAGAGCGCAAAGGGTGATATTCCTTTCATCAGCATAAGCCGTGAGCTTACCCGTTCTGAAATCAAGGATTATCAGACTGCCCTCGCTTTCGCACAGGACGACGACGCAACGAAGCTCGTACAGTATTGGGGCGAAGACGTGGACTTCTGCTTCAACGGTGTTCAGTCCGAGTTGGAGTACATCGCTTGGAAGCTCGCTTCAAATGCGGGTAAGTTGTCTTTCACAACTACCAACAACGCAACTTACGCAAACGAGTTCGACTTGGACTACGACGTGTACGACGAGTTGAAACAGGCAACCAAAACCGATTGGGCTAACGCAAGTTCAGCCGACGTAATCGGTGACTTGGCAAAACTCGTGAAGTATGCCAAAGACCACAAGCTCAATCCGAAATTCGCTTTCGTGAACCTCGACGAGCTCTACAAGATTTGTTCTTCTGAACAGGTTATCAAGGCGTGTGCTTCTTACCTCGCTAACGCTGTTGGTATGGCACAGACACCTGACCTGACAGCCGTAAATGCTATGCTTGCAAAACAGGCTTGGCTCAACGGTATTCAGTTGCGTGTTATCGACCAAACTATCACTCGTGAGTTCACAGACGGTACATCGACTTCGGGCAACCCGTTCGAGAACAGCCGCCTGATCCTCTCCGAGACAGAGCGTTTGGGTACTACACAGTACGACATCCTGCAGGAGAACAACGACACCATTATCCGTGCCGAGCGTGCTCATACCGTTATCAAGAAGTACGGTACAGCCGAGCCGCAGAGCGAAGTTACAATCGGACAGGCAGACGCAGTTCCTGTGTTCGACACAGCTTACCGCAACCTGTATGTCAAGACCGACGCTAAGGCGTGGGAGTAAAAACTGACGGATTATGGCAGCGACAGTTCTTGAAAGCCTGAAAGCGGTAAACGCATACCCGATTCCGCTCCGTACTCTCTTGGAGACTATCGAGCGTCGGGGGCTGCTGCAAACCGAAGAAGCTACACAGGAGGTCTTGCGTGGGGCGAAATACAACCTCGCCCTCGCAGACCTGCTTCTGTGGCTCTCGTTCGCTCCTGACATTTCACAGGGCGGGCAGTCGTTCTCTTTCACGGACGAACAGCGTGTACAGCTTCGCAACCGAGCCAAACAGCTGCAACAGCAGTATTTGTCGGCACAGGAAGCGGGACAGAATAAACCTATTTACGGATACAAGGGTAACAGACTATGATAATCGCTAACGGAACAATCGAGGTCAAGAGCAAGACGGGCGGCGGGCTGAACCAAAAGGGCTACCCGCAGAAAGCCGAAGCTACGTGGGGAGAGCCTATCCCCTGTCAGTATATCCCCAACAAGCATAACAAGCTCGGGGTCGTGAACGGCGAACATTTCACTGTCGCACAGTACACGGTACTGATTGAGGAACAGGAGTTCAACGCAGAGCAAATCAGGCTGAAAGACCGTACAGGAAAAGAGCTCGGAGAGTTCTCGATTATGTCGGTAGAACCTTTGGAGGCGGTCTGTGAAATCAGGCTGCTTATCTGATAAACGTTTTCAGCCCGAATGGCGGGTTTTCTTTTCAAACTCATAAAAACATACGAGAGCGAAAAGAAAACGCAAAATACGGGAGATTCGAGAAAAATAACGATATGGGAATAAGACAGGTTACCACAGAAGCCGAAATCAACGGCTACATCGAAAGCAAGTTGGAGATATGGCGAAAACTCATCATCAGAAACTTTGCCTACGTCGGGGAACAGGTTCTTAATACCGCCCGTTCGACTGATTCATACAAAGACCAAACGGGAAACCTCCGAAGTAGTCTTGGTTACATAATCGTGGAGGACGGACAGGTCGTGCAAATCTCGAGTTTTGAAACAGTGAAACAGGGTCACGAGGGTTCAAAGGCGGGTGCTGAATATGCAAAGCAGCTCGCCCGAGAATACCCGACAGGAATAGTCCTCATAGTAGTTGCGGGTATGAACTACGCAGCCTATGTTTCTGCAAAGGGTTATGACGTTCAGGATAGTGCGGAACTCCTCGCTGACAGGTTAGTTCCTCAAATGTTGAAACAACTCGGATTGAAGTAATTATGAAGAAGACATCAAAACAGGTACAGACGGATATCATCGACCTGCTCCAAAACAGTGAACTCGCTGCGGAGGTTACAGGCGAGATTTACCGCAAGGGTTATCGCCCCCGTGACAGCCGAAAGGAAGACATCATAGTGATATTCACGACGGGACTTCCTGACGAGATACAAACGGGCGTGGTAACAGTCAATATCTACCTCCCTGACATCGACCCTTACAGTGACGGGGTTCAAGTCGAGGACGGAGAACGTGCCGAAGCTCTCGAAGCTCTTGCACAGCGTTGGGTGGATAGCCTGTCAGGAAGCGGAACTAATTACCTGTTTGAGTTGCAACAGACGATCTATACCGAAGCCGAGCCAGAAATCAATCAGCATTTCGTCGTCGTGAAGCTTCGATACAGATTATATGAGTAGTAATCAAGTAATAACATAAAAATTTAGAAAGTTATGATTTTATCTTGGGGCAAGTGCGCCATTAAGCACGCAGTATCAACTGACGGGGCACCCACCGAATCTTGGAAGGAGATTGACACCCCGAAGCAGGACACCACCAAACTAACCCCAACCGCAGGTGCGGAAACGCTTGCGACTGAGGAGGGTGGCGAAGTTGTGGACGCTCGTTACGGTAAAACCACCTATACGTTCGAGTTTGACCTTTTCGTAAAGAAAGGCAAAGAACGTCCGTTTGAAGATAATGACGGTCTGATTTCAGGCGAACACGCTTTCCGTGTAACACCTCTCGAGGACACCGATTGCGAGGGTATTCAGATTGACCGCAGCGTTGTTCGTTGCGAGGAGCGATACTCTACCGCAGAAGGTAAGATGTTGCACTATGTTGCGAAGTGCTTGAAGCCGAAGACAGGTAAGACCGTGAAACCTTATACAGAGGGTCAGGGTTCGTAACCGACACCATTTTGTTGCTGCCGTTGACGGTCGGTCAATACCGTTTGACGAGTGGAAAGACACCCTTTTCGGTTGGCAGGAGAAAACCGACATACAGCGGGGTAGAGCAGCGGTAGCTCATTGGGCTCATATCCCAAAGGTCGAGGGTTCGATTCCCTCCCCCGCAACTCATTACAGAAATATGACAGTATGGAAGCAACAGTAGAAAAAAAGGTCGCACAGGCTGTCTTACAGCAGCCCGAAGACATCAAGGTCGGCGACAAGATATACAAGTTTTATCCGCCAAGCACGGCGACGTTGATACTCGCTTCGGAGGCTATTTCCCAACTCCCGCAGTTGAAGCTCGATGAGAAAAGACTTGCAGAGGAAAGTTTATACGCAGCGAAAGAATGCCAAAAATTGGGCGAAATCGTTGCGATTTTTTTGCTTGGTGCAAAACACCTCACGGAAACAGTGAAAGCCCCGCAGACGAAAGAAAAACGCCTGTTTTGGGGGCTTTTGCGTTTTAATAAGACCGTCGAAGTGGAAACAGTTATCGACCGTAAAGCGGAACTCGCCCGTCAGCTTCTCGAAGACCTGACACCCCGACAGCTCCACACGTTAGCGGGACAACTCCTACAACGTATGCAGTTGGCTGATTTTTTCGGTCTTACCACTTTCCTGATAGAGATAAACCTGCTGCGACAGACGAAAGTGGAAGAAACGACAGCATTTGGGCAGTAATCGCAGGTACTGTCAAGGCTTACAACCTCCCCATTGATTACGTCCTGTACGAAATGAGTTACGTCAATCTGATTATGTACGGGGCTGTTCTCCCGAGTTACAAGAAGCCGAAAGATTCGGCGGAGGGGAAAAAGGACGAGGAAATTGTACGAGCCGACGACCCTGCCAACAGGGAGCGAGTAAGGAAATTTTTAGATTCAATCGAATAACAATGACTATCAATGAGCAAAGCAGATAACGGAAGACTACATTTCGCCACAGGTATTGACAATTCAACCCTGCAAGCGGACGCAGCCCAATCAAGAAACATTTTGCAGAGTATCGGCAAAACGGCGGTACAGGAGGGCAACAACATCGACGCAGCGTTTAGCCGTGTCGGGAAAACTATTGCGGGTGTGTTCACTATACAACAGGCGGCGGCATTTGCCAAACAGGTGGTCAATGTCAGGGGCGAGATTGAAAGCCTCGAAAAGTCGTTTGAAATCCTTGCAGGTAAGACACAGGGCAGGAAGCTGTTCGGCGACATCAAGGATTTTGCCGTAACAACTCCTATGGCTATGGGTGACCTCGCCAAAGGTGCTCAAACACTCCTCTCGTTCAATGTCGAGGCACAGAACGTTATGCCTATACTCCGAGCTATCGGAGATATTGCAATGGGTGACGCACAGAAATTCAATTCTCTTGTGCTTGCTTTCTCACAGATGCAATCGACGGGCAAACTTATGGGACAGGACTTGCTGCAGATGATTAACGCAGGTTTCAACCCACTGTCGGTTATCAGCGAACAAACGGGCAAGTCTATCGGTACGCTCAAAGAGGAAATGGCTGCGGGTTCAATCTCTGCCGAAATGATTACCAAAGCATTTATGGACGCAACCTCGGAGGGCGGAAAGTTCAACGGTATGCTCGAAGCGCAGAGCAAGGGCATAAAGGGGTCTATCTCAAACTTGGAGGGAGCTATCGAAGATATGTTCAACAAGATTGGCGAGAACTCGGAGGGTGTCATTACAGGCTCAATACAGGCGGCAACGGAACTCGTGAACAGCTACGAAAAGGTCGGTGAGATTATCGGCGAACTCGTTGTTACTTATGGCGTGTACAAAGCCGCCCTCATTACACTGACAGCCACAAAATCGGTTGCAACCTCTGTAAACGCAGGTTGGACGGCTTCCGAGCTGTTACATTACAATGCCCTGTTGCTCGTTGAGAAAGCACAGAAGCTTCTCAATGCGACAATCCTTAAAAACCCGTATGTACTTGCCGCTGCTGCTGTCGCTGCATTGGCTTATGGAATATACAAGCTCGTGACCTATCAGACTGACGCTGAAAAGGCACAAGCGAAACTCAACGAAACGACAGAAAAGTTCAACAAGGAGGTAGCGTCAGAACGTGTTCAGATTGACAGCCTCTTTGCCCGCTTGAAAGCAGCCAAGGAGGGCACGGACGAGTACAAGTCAGCCAAACAGGCTATCCTCAATCAGTACGGCGATTATCTGAAAGGGTTGAGCAAGGAGGTTCAGTCGTTACAGGACGTTGAGGGAGCGTATAAGGCTGTTACTGCTGCTGCCAGGGAAGCCGCCAAAGCCCGAGCGTTGGAAGCTGCTACAAAGGACGCAGCCGATACCTACGCCGAGAAAGAAGCCGACGCAAAAGAGGAGATAATGGAACTGTTGAACGATAAGTTCAAAGGACAGACAGGCGCAGACGGAATTAGCCTTGCCGAAACTTATTATTGGAAGATTGTTCCCGTCTTGGAGGGCAAACAGGAAATGACTGCCGAGGTACAGGGGATAATCAACCAATTCGAGCGTACAGGCTATTATGGAGGCGGTATGTTTGGAGGCGGCGGCTCATATCAGTACAACCCTATGCAAAACCAAATCACAGCCGCCCAACGTGCAAGGGGTATTTTTGACAATACTATGGCAGAAGCTAACCGCCTGTATGGAGGCAACCCACAAGCGGGAAGCGGAACAGAGGACGGCGGCAAGCCTACCGAAGTTGTGAAGAACAAAAAGTATTGGGAGGACTACAAGAAAGAGCAGCAGGGATTGTTGGACGCTATGACAGCTGCACAGTTGCAGACCAAGGAAGCGAAGAAAATCCGTGCTAACATTGCCGAGGCTCAAAAGCAGATTGACGCTTACAGCGTTACAAAGGGCACGACAGCCGCCAATCGTGAGCAGAAAGAGGAGAACACCATTGCCGTTCAAACAGCCGAGAGAAACGAGAAAATCAGGCAATACGGGGAAGATGTCGCCCGTGAGGCACGACAGGCTGAACTCGACATCGAGCAAGCCCGTATTGACGGTATGCAGGAGGGCTTGGAAAAGGAACTCGCACAGAACGAACTCAACTATAAACGCCTGACCGAAGCAAACCTCCGTCGTCAGGAAGAAATGGTTGAAGCCCTACGGGATAAAAAGCAGCTTGAATGGGAGAACGCCAACCCGAAAGCAAAGGAGCAGGGACTGTCGTTTGACCGTTCCTCTGTTACCGCAGCCGACCTCTCGTCAGAGCAGCTTCAAATCATCAGAGAATACGAGCGAATTGCAAGCGATATACGAGCGAAAGCCAATAAAGACAGCCTCGATAAAGCCCTGTCGGAGTTTATGACCTACGAGCAAAAACGTACGGAAATCACAGAAGATTACGAGCGTAAACGCAAGGCTCTGTATGTGGACGGAGACAAAAGCAAGGGACTTCGTGAGGGCGTAACACAGGGTAATATCGACGAGCTGAACACACAGGAGCAAAACGCCCTGACAGCCATTGACGAACAGTTCGCACAGCGTGAGGCAAGTTATCAGGCGTGGTGCGAAGCAATTGCCAACCTATCGTTGCAACAGCTTCAAGGAGTTCTCGAACAGGCTGAAAAGGAATTGAAGAAGCTCGAAGAATCAGGGACAGCCGACGGAAAGCAGATAGCCGTTGCCCGAGCAAAAGTAGCCACCGCAAAGAGCAAGGTCGAAAAGGCGAACGCACAGAACGACGTTGCCCCCAACAAACGGAGTATCGAACAGTGGAACGACCTACGGGAATCATTGGACGACTGCTGCAAGTCGTTTGATGAAATCGGGGACGCTGTCGGAGGTGTTGCGGGTGAAATCATTTCCACCACAGGCAACATTATGGCTTCTACCCTGTCAATGATAAACGGCATTGTGCAGCTCGTGAATATGTCCGCAACAGGTATGCAGGGAACTGCCACAGCTGCGGAGACAGCCATTTCAACTGTTGAGAAAGCCTCTGTGATTTTGGCGGTCATTTCGGCGGCTATGCAGATTGCCATGCAGATTATCAACCTGTTCAACAACGACGACAAGAAACAGGAAGAAATCGAAGCCCTGCAAGACCGTATCGACCAACTTCAATGGGAACTCGACAATGCCGACGCTGTCCGCTTGCAGAACAACAGTTTCAAGGCTATGGATATGCTCCGCAAGGCAACCGCCGAGGCTCGTCAGGAATTGGTTACGCTTCATTACAGAATGAACAACATATCAGGCGTATGGGGAACACTGTTCAGTACACTGTCGAACAATAACCAACTGCTCCAACAGTCAGCCGAAAAGGTGGCAAAGGCTTACGCCAACATCGCCTACACAGAAGACAAGGCTATCGGTGGTGCGAAATACAGTGACGCTAAATCACAGTTGGAGAACATCGCCAAACAGCAGCTCCTCATTCAGGAACAGATCAGGAACGAGGAGGACAAAAAGAAAACCGACCACGGGAAGATTGAAGAATGGGAACAGCAGATACAGGAACTCGGAGAACAGGCTGTTACCATTATCAACGAAATGGTAGAGGATATTATCGGCGGTTCATCGGAGGACATCGCAAAGGAACTCGGGGACGCTTTCTTCGAGGCTTTCAAGAATGGCGAGGACTACGCCGAGGCTTGGGGCGACAAGGTAAAGGATATCGTAGCGGACGTTATGCAGCGTATGCTCGTGAGCAAATTCCTTGAAGAACCTCTCGGAGAAATCTTCAACAAGTACAAGGAAAAATGGTTCAAGGACGGGCAGTTTGTGGGGCTTGACGCTGTTATCAATTCGATGTCAGGTTTTGCAGCCGACCTGAACTCTGTCGGCGAGGATTTCGCTGTGATTTGGGAGAGCCTACCTGACAGCGTGAAGAATATGTTCACAACGACAGCCGCTTCACGTGAAGCCTCACAGGAGGGAATAGCCACAGCCTCGCAGGAAAGCGTGGATGAATTGAACGGTCGAGCAACAGCGATACAGGGACACACCTACTCAATCAGCGAGAACACAAAGCAGTTGGTAGCAACAGCGGCGGGAATCCTTGAAAGTGTCCTCAATATCGAAATGCACACGGAACGTATATCCGCCCGTATGGAAAAGGTCGAGGAGAATATCCGTGACGTGAAATCGACAGTGGAAGATATTGTAATCAAAGGAATTAAAATACAGTAACGATATGGAATCGGTTATAAAGAACATCTACGCCCAAGCCAAGCTGTTAGGCTGTTGTCCTCTGTTCAAAGGAACGGAGGACTTACAGGGCATTATACGCCTGTTTACGACGACACAGGGATTGGAGTTTTGTATGACACACCATTTCCCGAATATCGCCACGCTCCGCCTGTTCAAGAAGCACAACGTCGAGCGTTACGGAATATACATCGACGCAGGGGCTATCACTCTCAATAACCCGACACGTGCTATTCTTATCGGACGGACGAGTGCGACAATCAACTGCTCGGAACTCGAACGCCACGAGATTGTGTTGCTTCACGGGGCGAGGGCGAACATCAATGCGTCGAAATGGTCTGTCGTGTTCGTGAAAGCTGAACAGGGCTGTGCCTATTTGAAGAACACCTCTGAAAATGCTCTGATATTATGAAGACAGGTGCTCTATATGTGGACGGTTACGACGTGTACAAACAGTTCGGTATGTACGTCGTCGAGGGGGGCTATAATGAGCTTGTAGCCTTTCCCCCGTTGAAAGATGTCGAAAAGAACGATTGGCAGGAGGAGGACGGCATTGAAGCTGACCTATCAGCCCCCGTTCTGAATACCCGTGAGGTGTCGATAAAGTTCGCCATTTCGGGCTTGTATTCCTCCCTGTTCGATTTTCTCGACGTTCTCTCTGACGGGGCTTACCATACATTCAGTTGTGCGGAAATCGGGCGTGTTTACAGGCTTCGCCTCACACAGCAGCCGAACCTGAAAGCCATTAAGATACTCGGGCAAGCGACATTGAAGTTTGCCGACGACTTCCCGCTTGACGGATATAGCTACAAAGCTCCGTACAGTTCCGTGATGTACTCCGCCGACTACACTTTTGACGGGTTGCCTTTCACGAGCTACGGGTTGCGTATCCTTACGGGAAGCTATGATGAGATTGTGCGTTCGGCGGTTGTGAAAACGAACCTGTTGCGAAATATCCCTACACAGAAAGGTGTAGAGTATGACGCAAAGCAGGTAACCTACAAGAGCAAGGACGTGAAGCTGTACTGCCTGATGAGGGCTGAAACGCTCGATGAGTTGTGGCGGAACTATGACGCTTTCCTGTATGATCTGATTCGCCCGAATGAACGGTCGCTGTGGGTTGATGATTTGGAACGTGAGTTCCTGTTCCACTACAAGAGCTGTCAGGTAACGAAGTTCTGCCCGACAGACAGGATATGGTTGCAGTTCACGCTCACAGTTACATTCACGCAGGATTTTCGTATCGGCGAGGAGGATATTGTTCTCGCTTCCGAGGACGGCATTGTGGTGTTCACAGAGGACGGCACATACGCTATCGAGTTGCGTCCTGATAAATATCTCATTCCGTCTGTCCGTCTTGTCAATGACCGTATGACTATTCGCCTGACAGGTAACGGAGGTATAAGGTTCAACAATTAGCAGATAAGAATATGAAGAAAATCAAGATTTCAGAACTACCGTTATACAGCACCCTGAAAGGGCTGTTTACTATCGGTACGGACGCTAACAACAACAGCGTCAAAGTGTCCTTGGAGTTCGTCGAACAGGAAACCACACAGGCTGTCAGCAAGGCGAACGCAGCAACGGCGGCAGCGAACAATGCAGCTTCGGCGGCTACGACAGCCAAGAACAATGCCGTAACGGCAACTAACAACGCTGTCGATGCAACAAACAAGGCTAAAACTGCAACGACGGCTGCGGAAACGGCAACAAAGAACGCCGACGACGCAACAGGTAAGGCAAAGACGGCAACTTCAAATGCGGACTCCGCAACGGCGAAAGCAATCACAGCGACGACCAACGCTGACAAGGCTACACAGGAGGCAAAGGAAGCCACAGCGGAAGCCGAGGAGGCAACGGCGGCAGCGAACAATGCCACAGCGGAAATCCTTGCCGCTTTCGGCGGCATTGTGCCGTTCACGTTGGAGGTTGAGTGTATGGAACGCATAACATTTGGCAACCTATCCCCGAAGCCGATTAACGTTGTTCTTACGCCCGCAGGAACGCTGAAAAATGTAATCTTCCTATGTGATAACAAAGCGGTAACGGTCGCCCCTGACGGGCGTATTCAGGTTGTGGCAAAGGGCAGAAGCACGGTACACGTCATTCCGACGATGAACACGGCTCTCGCCAAGACGCTGCAGATTGAGGTTACAGCTCCGTCGCTCCGTATGGTAAACACCCGTAAGCAGCTACGTTTCACACAGGGCGGAGCGTTACGATTGAATTAAAATCATTGTTCAACCATTAAAACTTTTAGATTATGGCTTTTACAGAAGCACAAGAAGCTATCCTCGAACAGATCATCGAGGCGTTTCAGAACGGTAAGCGTTTGAGCGACTTACCCGAAGTAGAGGGAACTAACCCTTACAACCTGTTTTGCGAAGTTCTCGACGAGGACGGAGAAAGTAAGAAAGCGGCTCTCGCAAGCCTCCTCCCCTATTTGGAGGACGATTGTTCATACGGTGTCGAGTTTGACGTTACAGTATCATCGCCGACCTGTACCCGTATCGGAAACACCAACCTGCACAAGAGCCTACCCGTACACAGCCGTATGAAAGGCTGTCTGCTTGACGACGACGGCAATGTAGTGGAATACCTGAACCCTAACGATTGGACGGGCAATGTCCTTGACGGTTCACGAGGTCAGGTTATGGTCGAAATACCCGCCCATTTCCGCAAGTTTGAAACCGACGGTAACAAACGTCGTGTGCGTATCAGCGAACTGCCTCTTGCGGGTTATCACGCCGTACCAAGGTGTTATGTATCAGCTTACGAGGCAACCGTTCAGCGTTCAACCTCAAAGCTCGCCTCCGTGAAGAACACTTCGGTCGATTATCGAGGTGGCGGCAACAACACAGAATGGGACGGCACATACAGAAGTATGCTCGGTATGCCCGCAACAAGTATCAGCCGCACGAACTTCCGTAAGTACGCCCGTAACCGTAAGACCACCTCGACCGAGTGGAACTGTATGACGTATGACGTACAGAAAACCCTCTATTGGCTGTTCGTGACAGAATACGCCACACTCAATACACAGGCGGCGTACAACCCTGTTTTGACCTCCGAGGGCTTGCGTCAGGGCGGTTTGGGTTCAGGCGTAACGAACCTGAACAGTACACTGTGGAGTACATTCAACGGCTACAATCCTGTTATCCCTTGCGGAACAACCGACAGCCTCGGTAACAACACAGGCGAGGTAATATACACTATGCCGACCGAGTATGATTCAAACAACACTATTGAGGTACAGGTTCCTCGATACAGAGGTGTTGAAAATCCGTTCGGGCATATTTGGCAGTGGACTGACGGTATCAATGTCCGTATCAGCCCGACATCAGCCAACGGCGGCGACGATTTGAGCAAGGTGTTCGTATGCAGCGACCCGTCAAAGTTCACAGACAGCAGCTACACAGGTTACAGCCACGTCGGCAATGAAGCCCGTGCAGAGGGTTACGTGAAACAGGTTATCTTCGGAGAGTATGGCGAGATTATGCCGTCTGAAATTGGGGGCGGTTCTACTACCTACCATTGTGACTATCACTATACCAACATCCCGACCTCTGAAACCCTCCGTGGTGTCCTGTTCGGCGGTAATGCGAATTACGGTGCGGGTGCGGGCTTCGCCTATGCGTACTCGACTAACGTGCCCTCTTCTACGCTTGCGTACTTCGGCTCTCGCCTTTGCTTTTTGCCTCGATAACCCGTCCCCACGAGTACACGTCTAACCATTTAACTGTATAAGGATATGGAAACTATTATTGACGACGGCTCTTTGGAATGCCTGAAAATTCCTCGTGATGAGAACAACCGCAGTTTCAACTGTGATGAAACGACGCAGAGCAAGCTCGTGAACACAACCTTTTGGGTAGTGGATTTCATCGAGGACGTTCCGACGAAGTTCAGCAAGGCAAAGGGGAACAAAGGTCAGACGCTTGTCAAAATCAAGCCTGAAAAGGACAGCCCCGACAGTGCTGCGAAAAAGTTCTTCACGGGTTCAGCTGACATTCTCTACATCTTGCAGAAGATTAAGGAGCTGAACAAATTCCCGAGGAGAGTAACATTACGAGGAAACGGTAACAGATACTATTTCGAGTGAAAAATAACAGGTTGGTCGTTCTTGTGGTGTCCTGTTCGGCGGTAATGCGAATAACGGTGCGAATGCAGGCTTCGCCTATGCGAACTCGAATAACGTGCCCTCGAATACGAATGCGAACATCGGCTCTCACCTCTGATTTTCAAGCGGGCTGTCAAAGGCTCGAAGCAATATAAAAGAATAAAAGAGCGACGACCTTACCTCTTGGTAAAAGATTTCTCAAATCAGAAAGGTGTTGGTAGAAATGCCTGTTGTATGGGCTATCGAAGACTCCGATTAAGAAAAGCAAAGCAATGAAGCGTATAGGAAATTTATACGAACAGATAATCTCCGTGGAGAACCTGCGTCGGGCTGATGAAAAGGCTCGACGTGGGAAGCTCCGCACATACGGAGTTCGACATCACGATAAGAACCGTGAAGCGAATATCATTGCCCTACACGAGGCGTTGCGGACAAAGACGTTCAAGACCTCGGAATATGACAGGTTTACGGTATTTGAGCCGAAAGAAAGGCTGATTTTCCGCCTCCCGTATTATCCCGACAGAATTGTTCATCACGCCGTAATGAATGTCCTTGAACCGATATGGAGCAAGGTGTTCACGCACAATACGTATTCGTGTATCAAGAAACGTGGCATTGAGGGCTGTGCCCGACAGGTGGATAAGATAATCAAAAAGTACAAGGGTAAGCCCCTGTATTGCCTGAAAATCGACATCAAGAAGTTCTACCCCTCAATCAACCACGATGTACTGAAACGGGTTGTCCGAAAGAAAATCAAAGATAAAGACCTGCTGTGGCTGTTGGACGAGATAATCGACAGTGCGGAGGGCTTACCTATCGGAAATTACCTGTCACAGTTCTTGGCAAATCTTTTTCTTGCCTACTTTATGCACTTCGTGAACGAGGTTCTGAAACTCGAAGCAACGGAGTATGCCGACGACATCTGTTTCTTTAGCGACAGCAAAGAGAAGCTGCACGAAGCATTCAAGGAGATTAGCCGTTTTTGGCTGATTTGGACTTGAAAGTGAAAAGCAATTATCAGGTGTTCCCAATCGCAAAGAACCGCTACGACAAAAGCGGACGTGCCCTTGATTATGTCGGCTACAAGTTCTACCGTGAACAGAAGCTCATCAGGAAAAGTATCAAGAAGAATTTCTGCCGCCACGTTGCCCGCCTGAACAAACGCACCCCACCGCTCCCACCAAAGGAGTATAAACAAGGGATTTGCTCTTGGCTCGGTTGGGCAAAACACAGTAACAGTAAGCATTTGTTGAAATCAATCATTAAAAAAGAGTATTATGCAAGCATTTTATGACCACAAGCCCTCTGTATTGGAGGCAGTAGGAAACGGTAGCTACAAATACCGTTGGGACATCGTAGAAATGGAACAGCCCGCACACGAGGAGGGCGGCGAGCCAACCACACAGTGGAAATGTCAGGAAGTGACCGTATGGGCACCCGTGACCTCAAACAAGATTACCGAAGCTGTAATCAGTGAGCTGTGGGACAGCAACTACGAACAGAAGTTGGTAAACGAGTACAACGCCGCACAGTTGGGTGTTTACGACGAGGAAACAGCCGCCGCAAAGGTAGCCGCCTACAAAGCGTTCCTCACAGAGCGTAACGCAGTCAAAACACAGGTGGACGCTGACTGTGCCGAATTGGGTATCAACTAACATCAGGTATCGAGCCTCCCCCGTTGTGTGGGGAGGTTTTCGGTACAGAGTACTAACAATCAAAAACAGGAGGTAAAATGACAATATACGACAGTGAGGGACGCAAGGTTCTTGACGTGACAGTTGATGATAACAGCTACCGAAACAGGGTTATAATGGGCGACCATAATATCACGCTTCATTACAGCCTTGCCGAGCACGTAGAAATACCTGTCGGGGCTTATTGCAACTTCGAGAATGTGCGGTACACCCTTATGCGTCCCGAGAGCTTCAAGATGAAGCACAGCCGCAATTTCGAGTACACCGTCATTATGGAATCCGCCGAGGCGAAAGCCAAGATATGGAAGTTTCGTAACACGGTGGACGGTAGGCTGAAATTCTCCCTGACAGCAAAGCCGAAAGAGCATTTGCAGATGTTCGTCGATAATATGAACCGTCGTGACAGCGGTTGGACTGTCGGCGAGTGTATCGACGGAGCGGAAGTCCTTATCAGCTATGATCACGCTTTTTGCTATGAGGCAATCGCCCAAATGGCTGCGGAGCTGAAAACCGAATTTGAGTTCAACGGTAAGGTGGCTTCGCTTCGCAAGATAGAGTATAACAAGAACAGCCCTCTCGCCCTTTCATACGGGCGTGGCAACGGCTTCAAGCCGAACGTCGGGCGAGGTAATTATGGCGACAATGTACCCGTCGAAATCCTGTTTATACAGGGCGGCGTGGAGAACATCGACCGAAGCAAGTACGGAAATAACGAACTGCTCCTGCCGAAGCTCCAACAAATAGCCTATGACGGTAAGTATTTCGAGGACGAGGGAGGTTTCAACGCCTCGAACGCCCGAACATACATCACAGATGATTTGGGCTTGTCTATCCGTCGAGCAGACAAACAGCTGACAAGCCTTGCGGAAGACAGCCTCGACTGCTCGGAGATTTATCCAAAGCGTGTCGGCACTATCTCAAAGGTGGTTGTCGTTGATGAGAAAGAAAGCTTCTATGACATCGTGGATAGCAGCATACCCTCGACGTTGAATTATGAGGACTACCTGATAGCGGGCGAAACTATGACCGTGAAGTTCCAATCAGGTATGCTTGCGGGCAAGGAGTTCGAGGTAAAGTACGTTCACGAGGCAAAGAACGTCGGTACAAGCAAGGAACAGGCGGCACGTCGTTTTGAAATCGTGCCACAGGAGATTTACGGGCAGACAATGCCGAACGCCGTATTTGCCCCGAAAGCGGGCGACACGTACGCCGTGTTCAACTGTATGCTTCCCGACGCATATATCTGTGACAATGCAACGAAATCGGGTGCTTCGTGGGATATGTTCCGTGCGGGCGTGAAATACCTGTTCGATAACGAGGAAGTGAAGTTCTCGTTCACAGGCGAACTCGACGGCATTTGGTCGAAAAAGGATTGGGTAAACATTGGCGGGAAAATCAAGCTCGGCGGCTATATCAAGTTCAGCGACGAACGCTTCCAAAAAGAGGGTGTCCTTGTGCGTATCACAGGCATAAAGGACTACATCAACAAGCCGCACAGTCCTGTATTGACGCTATCCAATTCAACCGTGACAAGCGGTTTTTCGACTACACTCAAGGAGCTGCAGAGTGAGGAGGTGTTGGTCGAGGACTACCACCGTGACGCTATACAGTACACGAAACGCCGCTTCCGTGATGCAAGGGAAACTATCTCGATGTTGGAGGAAGCCCTGCTCGACAACTTCACGAACTCAATCAACCCGATTGCCGTTCAAACGATGTCAATGCTTGTCGGCGACGAGAGCTTGCAGTTCCGTTTCGTAAAGAGCCTGACAAACTTCACACAGGTGGCGGACACAGTTGTTTGGGACGGAACGAACAAACAACTCAAAATCGGAGCAAGTTTCATTCAGCACCTGACACTCGGGATAAAGGATATTTCTTCTTCCCACAGCGGATACAAGGTGTGGTCGCTTCCTGCTTTTACCTCCGCCATTATGACTGACGGAACAAAGAAATACTACCTGTATGCGAAATGCTCGACAGCCGACGAAACGGGCGAGTTTGTACTGTCTGAAACGGCAATCAAAATGCAAGCCGTGTCAGGCTATTATCATCTTCTCGTGGGTGTGCTGAACAGTGAGTACGACGAGGAACGTTCTTTCGCTTCACTGTACGGATTCACGGAAGTACTGCCAGGGCGTATAACCACAGACCGCATCGTATCGGGTTCGGGCACATCATATTTCGATATGCTCAATAATGCTATGAGACTCGGCAACGTGTTTGACTTCAACTCACAGGGCGACGGGAAGCTGCGTTTGCAGGGTACAATCGTGCAGAGCCAAAGCGGTGCGGAGGAATACTTGGGCTGCTATCGTGGAGTTTACAATGCCGCCTACACCTATTATCAGGGCGACGAGGTAACATATACGGTTGCAGGGCTGACATCGACCTATCGCTACATATATGCGACCCCCGCAAAAGGTGTAGCTCCGACAAGCTCTACATATTGGCAGATTATCGCTGCGGGTTCAAAGGGACAGGACGGAGCGGACGGAACGAGCGTTTCAATCAAAGGAACTTTGGCAAGCGAATCAGAACTGCCGAAGACAGGAACAGCGGGTGACGCATACATCATCGGTGGCAACCTGTATGTTTGGAACGGCTCAAAATGGGAAAATGTCGGAAGTATCAAGGGCGAGAAAGGCGATAAGGGAGATACAGGCGACGACGGAGGCGACGGCAATTATACCGAACTCCGTTTTGCTGTGAATGGTTCTACTACATCAGCTCCGTCACTCTCTAAAACAGATCTCAATCCGTCGGGTTGGACGACAACGGTTCCAAGCGTTGGTACGGCACAATACCTGTGGATGACGCTTGCCGTAAAGACGGGCGACGGTTCGGCTCTCGTTTCACAATGGAGTACGCCTATTCGTATGACACCTTACGACGGCAAGGACGGAGCGAACGGGAAAAGTCCTGTTATGGTGTTCAGGGGGCAGTACGACAGCGGTAAAACCTACTACGGAAACAGTAACCGCCTTGACTGTGTGAAGTATGGCGACACTTATTACATCGCACGAATTGACGCAGGGACATTCAACGGGAAAGCTCCAACGAACACTTCCTATTGGAACTCGTTCGGAGCGTCGTTTGAGAGTGTAGCCACAAACCTGTTATTGGCTGAAAACGCCAATATCGGAGATTGGTTCATTAGTGGCGGCAAGATTGTTTCGACGCTCGAGAACGGAAACAAAATCGAACTCGATGCAAAGAACAGTCGCATAAAGATTACTTCGGCTTCATCAGGCGGCGACTACTCGCAGGAATCGCTCGGCTCGAACATCACGCTCGACGCAAATAGCGGTACTATTGAGGCACGAGCAAATAGCGGATATAGTGCTGTTAGTTATATCTCTCCTACGGGGGTGTTTGCAAATCGAGCAGGAACGCAATGTGTAGCTGCTTCGTCGGGATATACACAGCGTGCAGCGTTGGTCGGATTGGGCTACGGTAACTTGAATAAGAGTGCTTGGAGTATGGGCGCAGATCAGGAAATGTTGGCGGGAGTGTACGGTAATGCTTCCAACAGCGGAACAGCCCCATATTATGGTGGTGCGTTCTATAACCTGAAAGCTTACGGTCTTGTGCTGAACGTTGAAACAATCGGAACAACGGTAACGTCAAAGTATATCTATGACAGCGATTCATTGGTGGTTAGTTTTGCAACAGGAACGTGCGTAACATATCTCCCTGCCGCAACCCGTGAGGGACAGATAGTGTTCCTCAAACAGATAAACGACGGAAAAATGCGTGTTTATCCTCGAAGCGGTCAGCATATTTACGACGATAACACGGAGAACGACTATTACGATGTCGGTGGCGGGCAGATGTTGATTGCCGTGTTCTGCAAGTGTGCGATAAACAATGTCACAACCGAGGTATGGTGGGTAAATCGTATAAAATGGTAAACTATGGTAGAGTATGGATATATGGAGGGTCAATACCTCCACTCACGGTTCATCGAGCCGATAAACCGTATTTACACCGACAATGACGGTGTGCAGAGAGTTGAAGTTATCACAGTGGAACAACAGGTGTCGGAACTGTCCGAGGTGTGGAAGCCCGTTGATTTGATTTCAGAGGAACAAATGCAAAGCGATGAGGAAAACTACATCGTCGTCCCTGTTCCGTATGATGCGGGCGACCATATCGCTTACAGGTATGAAAAACGGTTCGACAGGCGAAAAATCAGGGACGAAATCGAAGCTCTTAAAACCGCTCTTTCCGACAGCGACTACAAGATAACCAAGTGTTACGAGGCTTCGCTGTTAGGACAGGAACTCCCCTACGATGTTGCGGCGTTGCACACGGAACGTCAGGCGTTGAGGGATAAAATCAACGAATTGGAGCCGCTGTTGAAATAAATCGCCTTTCAAAGTGATTATATTATAATCGGTTTGATTACCTTTGTACCGTAATTCAAACTGTATCACAATGAAAAAGGTAATCGCTTGGCTCAAAGAGAGCAACCGTATTAAGCATTTAGCGGGTGGTGTATTCATCGGTCTTTTGGCTAATGATTACAGCCACTCGCTATTTGGTTCTGTTATCGCTGCCACCTGTCTTGAATACAAGGACAGAGCTTACGGCGGCAAATGGGATTGGATAGATTACGGGCTGACCGTTCTCGGCTCGTTGTTCGGAACACTCATCAGGTACGTTCTTCGTGCCATAATCAACTAAATTGCCTTATGGAAAACATACCTGACATCATCATAGCAATCGGGGGTGTTGTTTCTGCAATTGCTACACCTCTCGCTGCTTGGTTCGCCTACAATCAGTACACTAAAAACAAACTCACAGACCTCAAAATCGAGCAGTACAAGCAACAGGAGGAACGCAAAGGGAAACGCCGAGCCGACAACAGTTCTCTCGTTTACGGCGAACTGTGGAACGTACTCCACGAGCTTGACGCTGACCGTGTGTATATCGTCCAACCTCACCCGCTCGGTAATGAAAGTATGTTGAGCGTTTATTTTGAGGTGAAGCGAAAGGGCATTGAGGGGATGAAACCCCATATCCAAAGCCTCCCGATTGCTGACGTTGCAAAATTCAGCAGCGACCTCGTCCGCAACCTGTTTATGTATATCTCTGACATCGACAAACAGGTAGAGGACAAATACGCAAAATCTATCTTTTCAAGTTGCGGTTGCGAGGCGGCTATTGTAAAACGCCTGAATGACAATACTCACGATTGGGTGGGTTCTATTTTCTGTGAGTTTACACACCCAATGACAGTATCGGAGGAGGAAGCTCGCAACATTATGCACACAGCAGCGATGAACATTCAATACCTTTTACCTGAATACAAATAGCGTATGAAAATTTTATTGGATAACGGACACGGACAGGAAACCGCAGGGAAGCGAAGCCCAGACGGTTCTTTTCGTGAGTATGCGTGGGCGAGAGAAATAGTCCGACGTATTGAAGCAGAGTTGAAGAACAGGGGTTACGACGTGCAGCGTATCGTTCCCGAGGAACAGGACATCGCACTGTCGGAGCGTTCCCGTCGAGTGAATGAGATTTGCGGACGATATGGTAAGGATAATGTCATTCTCATATCAGTACACGTCAATGCGGCGGGCTGTGGAGAATGGAAGTCCGCCCGTGGTTGGTCAGCCTATACAAGTGTCGGAACGACAAAATCAGACAGACTTGCCAACTGCCTGTATTTTGCCGCAGCGGAAGCCCTGCCGTTGGGAACAAAGTTTCGTAAAGACACCTCGGACGGTGACGCTGATTGGGAGGAGAACTTTTGGATATTGAAAAAGACATCTTGCCCCGCTGTTCTGACCGAGAACCTGTTTATGGATAACAAGGAGGATTTGGCTATTCTGATTTCCGAGGAGGGGAAAGAGGCTATCGTCAAAGCTCACGTCGAGGGGATAATTATGTATCTGAAACAATGCGTATGAAAGAGCTAACCAAATTCCTTGTTTACGTCCTTGTAGGCGTTTTGCTGTGCTTGAACGTATATCAATGCCACAGGGGTAAACAATCGCTGTCATTGGGCGTTTATACCGACACCCTGACAGTGTACGACACAATACCTTATTATAAGCCCGTGCCACGTGACAGTGTTGTGTTGCGGTTTATAACAGAGAAACTTCCTGCAAGCGAACCAAAAATGCCTGAAACCGTTCCAAACTTGCAGGATAGTGTACAAAATTTCGGTAAAACTGTTCCCGAAGACAGCGTAACGGTTCAGATACCTATCACGCAGAAAAGATACGAAACGGACACCTACCGAGCCTATGTCAGCGGTTACAGACCGACACTCGACAGCCTGTTCATTACACAGCCAAGGCAGGTTGTACAGATAAAGCAGAAACCGAAACGGTGGAGCGTCGGCATACAGGCAGGATATGGGGTAACATTGACGCAAACGCCCCAATTTGCCCCGTACATAGGTATAGGCGTATCATACAGCCTTTTCAGTTTTTGAGCCGTGAGATAGCGATTTTCTTGCTATAAAGCGTATTGTATGAAAAACTTTGGTTACTTTTGTAGCGACATATTTGAAAATTATAGCGTTTGCTATTGTTTTGAGGTTTAGGAAATCGCCAATTTCAACACGGACTTAAAAACAGTGGTAGATGCCCGCAATATGCGTGGGCATTTCCTTGTTAGTCCGTAAGGTGTTTGGCGATACCTCTAAACCGACAGGAATCCCACGCTATTTTTATGTGCGGGTCTGTCAGGCGGTAGCAACCTTGATTGAGGATATAACCTATAAAGTAACAGTATATGGATTTCAAGGATTCAATCAAGAGGCTGTCCGAGCGTATCGAAAGCCTGAAAGGAAACCTCCCAACCGAGGAGGCGACGAAAACGGCACTCATTATGCCGTTCATTAGTGCGTTAGGTTACGACGTTTTCAACCCATTGGAGGTGCTGCCTGAAATGTGCTGTGACATCGGCACAAAGAAAGGCGAGAAAATAGACTACGCAATCCTCCGTGACGGCGAACCTATAATCTTAATCGAGTGCAAGCATTGGCAACAGAACCTCACGCTGCACGATAATCAACTCCTCCGCTACTTCCACGTTTCCAAAGCAAAGTTCGGTGTCCTGACAAACGGTATCATCTACAAGTTCTACACAGACCTCGCCGAACCAAACAAAATGGATGAGAAACCTTTCTTGGAAGTGAACCTGCTCGACATCAAGGACGAGCAAATCGAAGAACTGAAAAAGTTCCACAGGTCTTATTTTGATGTTGGGGCGATATTGAGCACAGCGAGCGAACTTAAATACATGGGCGAGCTGAAAGCAGTTATCGAAAGAGAGTTTGCGAGTCCCTCGCCTGATCTTGTGCGTTTCCTCTGCAAACAGGTGTACGAGGGGGTGTTCACACAGAAAATCCTCGAACAGTTTACCGTCCTGTTGAAGCGGACAATCAGCAATTATATCAACGCTACAATTTCGGAACGCCTGAAAGCAGCTATCAAGGACAATGACACTCCGACGGTTGAACAGGCAACAGAACCACAGGCGGCAGCAGAACCCGTTGAGGAAACACCCGCAAGCAAAATTATTACGACGGACGAGGAGCTGCAAGCGTTCTATATCGTGAAAGCTATCCTCCGAGGCTGTGTACCTGCAGAACGTGTTACCTACCGTGACGCACAAACCTACTTCGCTATCTTCATTGACAACAACAATCGAAAGCCTGTTTGTCGCCTGTATCTCGATTCCGAGAATAACAAGCGTATAACGTTCGTCGATGAAGCGAAAAAGGAGCACCACAACAAAATCGCCTCTATCGACGACATCTATCAGTATGCTGACGAAATCATAGCCGCAGCAAAGAGGTTTGCATAAGCAAAGCGAAATGGCGGCGAATACGGCGTTTTCTTTGCGGGCATTATAAAATACAGCAGAAAAGAATTTGAACGCAATGTGCGGCGTATTCGAGAAAAATAACTGTATCAGGAAACGGGACGGGAAACTGCTCCCGTTTCTCATTAAAATTGCTTATCTTTGTACCGCAAGCAACACTCCTCGGAAAGTTGTTTTATACAAATCTGTTGCTATTCTGTTGCTCAAAAACAACAATCTGCGGAGCGAAAGTATTGTAAATGCTTGAATAACAATATAGTACAGGTGTAAAAAATCCCTAAAAAGAAATTTTGCATCGGAAAATAAGCATCCTACAAACATATACAGCAAAGGCAGGTTCACCAAAAGTAAACCTGCCTTTTTTGTATCTACCCACACCACAAACATTAAAAAGTGATTTTCAAAAAAAGTTGCGGGTTGCGGGTTGCGTTTTCTATTGTGAAAAAAAATTACCAATACCGATATTCATCCTCATCCAACAACTAAATGTTTGCAATAAGGTTATATATCTACAACCTTTTTTACTATTTACAACAACAATTTCTGCTCAAGAGATATAAAATGCCGATAGCGCTGAAGCGGTACCATCTGGAGTTCGGCACCGGGAAGATAGGTGTTGTGGTAGCTCAGGTTATGTGCATACTGATAATTACGGATGGCTTTCTTGAACTGTGTATATCCATAACCGTCAGGATGGTTCTCCAGATACTTCTCATGCAGGCGTTGGACAGTCAGATAGCGGTTGTGTGCAAGATCCGAGACATAATCCGGAATCAGTTCGTCCAGAAGTTTCCTTTGGGCAGACACACCGCATGGAGCGGATTTTACAGACTGGAGGAAGCTTTCGAGTTCCTCATTGTTCAGGCGACCGGCATCCTCATAGGAAAGTTTCATCTCATCGGCAGCTTTCTTGTACTTGGAAAGAACACCGCGTCCCATGTGGAGCTGTTCGCAAATGGTGCGTTGCGGGACATTGGCCGCAAGCAGTTGGAATGCACGTTTTAATTTCGGCATGGTTAAATTGGGGTTTGCCATATCTTCACGCTCTATATTTAGCGCAAAGATACGAGGTTTATAAATGAGCAAACCCTACATTTTCTTGGTACCGCTTCGCCGATACTATCAGTCCAAGTAGATATTTAGACAATTAGTCCGAAAGTATCCATTTTTTTCGGTAGCTCCAGACAAATAGTGTTATTTTTTAATACGATATTTTATAACCTATTATCCGAATCATGTGCATGATTCGGATAATAGCAATTCATTAAATATCACGAACATATTAAATTTCTGGAAAAATTTCTCTTTATATCAAATCTTTAAAATATCCAAACTCTGGATCCACCAATGCTCTACGGTCAAGCCCCATATTTCCTTGTTCGCATGATGTTTCTGATACCATCGCACATGAAAAACATGCGGCTTTATTCAAACCATCTGAATTATCCCAGCATAGAGGGTCTGCTGAACAATCAGAAGCACGTTGAAGTGCTGAAATAATTATTTTTTCAATTAGTTCTGGCTGTCCTTGCCATACAAGTCCACCCATACTGCCTTCAGCTCCATCTGCTGTGTATATCAGTACACCACACATTTCATCAGAGTAATATAAACGTTCACTTAGACTCGCTGTAGGATATCCACATGAGAACTCTAATTCCTTCATTATTAGGTGAGAGAACGTATGCAAGAGATAGTATTTGGCTCGGCCATAAATTCCCATCTCACTTGCTAGGAACTCACCCATGCTACCATTTTCTAACGTTGTCTTGTAGTAATTCTCAAGACCATAGGTCTCACTCCATTCTTTTATTTTATCTATATCAAACGCAAAAAACAATCCCTCACCATAAATCTGATTAGCAGGAAGTACCTTAACATCATTAATGTTCCCTGAATAGATTGGACGAATCTGCTCATTGTTGTATACGACTTGTCCGTTGACTAACTTAGGTGAGGGCATCTTCACACGTCCAAACCCCAACTGAGTACTCGTTATAGCAAGTAACGGAACTTGTTTAATTTTCAAGAACTTCTCTATAAGTAAATCATTCTTGAATTCGCGCATGTTAATATCGTTAAACTCAAATTTTCTGTTAACTTCGGGTGTATTGTCATTATTTACAAATACCTTAAATTCCTCTAGACGATAAGTTTTAACCACGTCAACTTCATTTGATATACCAAGGAACTCAATTGTGATAGCTTCTGCTTCATTGTCATCTATTGAATAGCCATCCGCATCAGCAGCATCTACAAGATAGCCCAAAGATGTTATAAAGTCTTCCTTTGTCAGATCGGACTTCCTTGTCAGTTTTCTTGCATAACGGTTCTGCAATTCTACAAGATAGTCGTATGCATCACCTTGTAATTTAACCCCTCCTTGTGATGTCCATGAAAGAGGAACATAGAGACTGCTCTGTGATGAAGCGTAATAAATACTATTACTCGTTACCATTGCAACCTGCATTACTGAACGTGAGTGACCATTCATACACCTTTCATGAGAAGGTACCCAATTTTGTCCCTGGTATGGTTCCCATGGTTTTTCCCCTCGACAAAACACTTTAAGATTCATAATACCGGCTAAAGAAACACTCTTGTTACAATATTCGCATTTGAGTGTACCCCATGATTCCGATTGATTGCGGTTCATTATCCATTTCAAGCTATGCCTTCCGTTTACGTTTACTGTACAATGGTTATCGCAAGCATATCCAAATAAATCAAAACCCTCTTCGCTTGTCATTTCTTTCTTCTTACCATCAAGGTAAGCACAAAAATAGTTATACCAGTCTATATCAGACGCATGACCATTCTCACATATAAGAACTAAAGATACTGGTGATAGAGGTCTGTAGATAGTAGGGTCATTCAATTGATTCTTGAACTTTCGTAAGGTAGGTCCATGAGGATCTCTTGGTGGAGCAAAATACTCCTCCTTCCCATCGTTGTGACGCAGTTTGTGTCCGCCCTTGGTAAATTCTTCATGCTTCCAAAGGTCAAACCATTCGTCAATGCGCTTTAATTCCGACTTTGATGATATAAACCATTTAGGAAAATCAACGGCAGGAATATAGAACATATCGGGACGTAACTCTCGGCTTTTTAATTCCTGCTCCTTATATAACGGATGCTCCTTATAATCTATGTAGTTCGCACCATTTAATCCTACATGAGGTATTGCTGCAAAACATTTCAGATTAACAAAATCCTTTTTTGCCTGAAGGAATTTTATGAACCTCTCATCATCAACTATCTCTGCACCAGTAGCAGCCTGATGATCCTTATTAGTGTATTGCGAGTTTGCTGGATTGTTTATACTTTCCGTTAATGCACGGATAAACGCCCATTCATTGATCGTAAGGGGCATAATGAATCCCCCCCATTTTGTTGTAACAACCGAGCCTACTCCAGAAGTAGATGATAGCATCTTAAATTTACTGGAGCTGATGTTATATTGTTTGTCTATATTAATATCCATATTGATTAACGAATTACATGAATAACAGATTCTGGTTCAATAACTCTCAAAGCATTCGGAACGAGCCACTTGTCTGTTGGCATATCTCCTTCAAAATCTTCCGGGGATGCAAATAGTGATACCTCGTTCGGATTACGCCTACCATATTTTGTTATGTAATACACTAAATTTTGTCCCATTCTATTAGCAGCATCCAACCAAATTCCAATACTTAGATCAATTTGATTGATAATAACGTCCAACATTCCACGCGTCAGAATTGCCGCTTCCTGCGATGGAAGAGTATCACTTCTATCAGCTCTCTCTGTAAAGTAGCGTTTTAATTCATCCTTAATTTTTGTCGCAAGTGAGTCGTTGATGTTACTTGCATCCTTACGATTGCCCAATCCTGAATATTTCTGTCTGATGATTGCAGCAAGATATAAAGGCAAGAACCTTTCAACCGACTTAGGAGAGAAAGGAGTAATAGATATTGGTTCAACATAATAATATAGCTTCTCGTGGAACTCCCTGAACTTTTCGAAGTGAGATACATCTCTCTGGTTGAAAGGACTATGAAGTGTTATTACCAATCCTTCCTTTTCGCGAGCCACACGTGAACTTGCCTGAATGTATTCTGCAATGTTTCGTGGCATTGAATTCATGATGATTGTGTTAAATCTTGACACATCAAGACCTACTGAAATCATGTTTGTAGCTAGAACCATATCGGCCGGAAGCTTCGCTCTTTGCCACTTATTATCTTCATCTTGATATGGCAAGCGCATTTGGGGGTCCCATTTGCGATTCTGAGCATCGGCAAGTTCTTTTACTGCTTCCTCACCTGTCAATCGACCTGTTAACTCTGACTTGTGGAAATGATCATTATATACATAGAGACACTCATGCATGTGGGAGAATCTCAAAACACGCTTGTATAATCTTCGCGTATATTTTGTAAACTCTTGATAGAATTGTGCATCTGTCTTACCAACTTCCTTCAAACTGTTGAAGTATGAAATTACAGTGTAATAATAATCAGCAGCTTTGATAAAGTCCTTGTTGCTAATCAATTCATAGTTCTGTTGTTCGAATAACGCTCTATGTACGAACAAGATTGCAGCAAGACGAATCTGTGTAGTCATCTGTGTACGTCCAGTAGGAAGCACACCCATATATTTTCGTTTTGCTACGTATGTCCAGTCAGCATCTCCCTCATTCTTAAATCGCTTATAAAATGCAAAAAAAGAATCGTCATAGTCGGTTCCGTTTTTCGGAAAAATGCTAACTTTTCTATCATATAAAGCTCTTATTTGCAATGATGTATTTCTAGTAGTTGCGGTAGATGAAATGATCTTTGGACGAATAACATTTCCCTTTGTGTCTTTTTGTGAACATAACTGGTCAATAGCACACTCATAAAGACTTACTGCCGAACCCAATGGGCCCAACAAAAGGTGTAACTCATCCTGAATAATCAAATCTGGTGGCAGACAACCATTGTTTATACCAAAAATACCTCTAGAGTCTTTTTTCACATCTGTCTCGTCAACCTTATGAGCTAATTGCGCAAACTTATCTACAGTACCAAATAGAAGTGTAGGAGGAGTTTTGTAAATTTGCTCATCACAAAGACAAACGGGATAAGTATTTTGACCACCAAATGTACATCTAAAATTACTGCATCGAAAATGTTGTTCATTATTTTTTCTGATAGGATTAATCAGCGAACCACACCATGGACATGTATCTAGTGGCACTCTTCCGTGTGTGTGTTCCCAATTTTGTATTTCCTTAACCAAATCTTCATTAGTATTTGGAAGAGATGCTTTTCCGACATAAAGGCCTATGGAAATCTGCGTATTACCTAGATTATAAGTTGTGTTATTCCACAATCTTATTTGTTCTAATGCCATAATGAGTCGTAAAGCACGTTGGAATTGTTGGGTTGTAAGAAGACGTAAGGTATAACGCATTAATGCAGCTGTACCTTCACCCTTTTTGCCTTGAGTCCTTCTTCTATTTACAATAGTGAGCGCTATGATACCCAAATAGGCTTCTGTTTTACCACCACCTGTAGGGAACCACACAAGATCCACCAATTCGTTCCTTTCCAACCAAGGTGTATCAGCACTTCTTCGAAAAATGCCGTCAAGGTTCAGAAGTATAAAAGCAAGTTGGAATGGACGCCAAGCAGCATTCATTCCTTTGAATATTGTGGTGTCGTCAGCCTCTTTTTTATAATAATCAAATGTAAGCTTAGTCTTATCAATAACAACTTTATTCTTATTGTCATTGGTATTATGCCATAATTGCATGAACATGGCTGCGTTCATAAGTCTGAACGCAAGCATCTTTTTTGAATCAGAAAGGAAGTCAACAACGTTATTTTTTATACGTAAATAATCCATATTGCATCTGCGCTTATTCTCTTCAGCTATTGGACTATTATTGGTTGATAAATTGTCTATCCAATGCTTATATGTCTCAGCAAATTCTAGTAGTCCCTTTGCTATATCTTCGTCCTTAGCATCAGAAAATACTGAAAGCCACTTGAATTGAAGGCACTTGGGAGATTCCAAGTAAGGAGTTGCATATATTTTCCCATCTGAACTGATATCCTCCAACATTTTGTTTCTTGGAACTGGTTCTACGTCAGGTGTTTCAACAGTTGGTAGAAACTCTGACCATATATTCATGACACCTTTCTTAATTCCCCAATTGACAGAACACAAATGTCCAACACCAAAATCCTTTATATTTCGATACAAGTATCTCAACGCATTCGCTTCCTCATCGATGGCATCATAAGTATTTTCTTTATGATACTCCAAAAGATGAGGACTTGATATATTAATAGAAACGCCAAAAAAACTTCTCTCATTAACCTTCTTTGTTACAATTGAAAAATATCTTACATCTCCGGAAGTTATAGGTGTAGAACTATTGACTAGCAATACCTTAAGGTAAATTTTTCCTTGATTCTTAATGGCTTGTAGCCATGCATCAAGTGATAAATATGTGTCATTGCCTACTTCAACTTTGACTATATCTTTTAAAGAAGGATAATCATCTGCTCTAAAGACTCTTTTTGAAGTAAGGTCTATATCAGAAAGATCAATAGATTTCTCAAAGTTGATAGCTTCCCAATAACCGAAACCCTGCGAATCAAAAACAGATATAACATCTTCGATATAAGAGATAAATGTTTCGTACTTCTCAACTTTGGAAATTCTATTTTTTATTTCCTCTTCTCTGCCTGCAGAAGTATAATTATTGTCTGTATCAAAATGGTTGAGTTTTGCAAATAAACGCTCCTTATATGCACTTAAGAATCTATATTCAGGTTTGAACGATGCATCATTATAGATATCACATAAAGAACCATCATCATTAATAGCAACAATTTTGCAGAAATGTTTGTTTACTTCACGAAGACTTTCCTTTTTTTCTTTAAGTTCCTTATCTTTGATGCCCATAACTATTCTTATTGCATCACCATCTATAGCAACTAATTTTCCTATTAGTTGTTTAAACTTATCATCCTCAATGAAAGTTTGAAATCCTTCTACATCTTCTATCTTAATTCTAAGAAGTGTTGAAGATTTAATTTCTTTGTAATATCTACCAGATATGGTGACTTTAAGACCCTCATTTATGAGATTTGAGTCCAAACAACAGGATATTCCGAACTTATTTGGAAATCTTCGTCCCAAGGCATCAATATCTTCAGAATGGTCAACATTTTTTTCCTCTGATAGTTCCTCTTCTAACACATTTTGAATATCATCTACTTCTTCATTCGAATTTTCGTCATCAACTTGAGTGTTGTCTATGATTGTACGATTATCTTCGACTGCTTTCTGTGGGAATAGTATTGCAGAGCTGTAAATGGTTCCTGGAGTCGTATTAAGGACTTCACCATATGAATATCCGGGTTCCAAACGTTCGCTATTATCCTCACGCTTTATATAATACTGGTAGTTGCAGCCGCCAGGACCTATTATTTGCTCCTTTATGAAAGACTCTAAAGAATCGCGTTTTTTTGTTATCATTGCGAAATAGATTTTACGGGTTCTAAGTTTATTATTTCTTTTACATCAGTGACGATTTTCTCGACATCTTCTGAAGAATTAATGTCCAACAAATCACGGATTTCATCACTTAAAGCATTGTAAACAATATTAAAATCATCGTTTAAAAGTGCAATGTTAAGGAAATGTCTAATGTTAATTGTTATTCCTTCGGTGTCACTTTTTGTTCGTTCCTTAATTCTACGTATGAGATTAATATACGGAGGTCTAATACCAAGATAATTTTCCACAAGGAATTTTTGAACTTTTCTGGCTCTTGGAATACCATAGTCAGGTTCTAACCATCTTTTGAATGAATGGTAACTAACTCTATATCTCTCATTGAAATTGTCCATTACTTCCTCATAGACATTTTTACATCCCATCTTTTCAACTCGTTTAGCTAAAAGAATTTTCCATAATTGAGTATCGGAATCTATCTCTTCCTGAGTCAATCCATATAGAGATTGCTCTTTGAACATCCGTTCACTTTTGTGGTCTTTGTCTTTTTGACTGTCAATGAATTGATTATTAACACGTCTTACTAGACATGATAGTGGCTGAATAGACAAGTCTGTAACTGATTCATATAAATCCACGAGATCTGATAAAGGTGCAATGCTAAGATGATCTCCAAATTTATATAGCATCCATTCGGACCTCCAAAACTCCTGAGAGTGATTATTATTATAAGTCACTTTCGTTTTCTGTACTGTACGACTATTGTTTCTGTCACTCTCTTCTTCTCGTGTATCTTCTAGCAATCGTTTTGTTGGACGCTTATATTCCACGAGTATAGGTCTCATCTCAGAATTACGGAATTCAGATTTTAAGATTTTTCTAATTGCTTTACCATAATTATATTTACCCCAATCATAATACTGACGCAAGAAATAATAATTTGCAATCTCAAGTACTTGCTGATCACCATTAATACAATATGGATCAAACGAGTTTGGATATTTGTGAAAAATACTATCAGTATAATCACTTCTAAATGATATAATAATGATTTTCTTGTCCTTGATTTCATTTTGATATTCTCCATTACAGAGATATCCTCTTAAATCTCCGAAGGTTCCAAACGTAATTTTTTGTGCGCTATAATATAGCTGGAGAAATACACGGACAGAATTCTTAAGTTGCTCATTTATGTCATTGCCAGTAATAATGAAAACATTACTATTGAAGACAAAATGCTGTAGAGCGACTTCTGCTTCTTCTTTCCATAATCGACTATTAAATCTTAAAATCTCAGAAATCAAGTTTTCGTCTGCTTCTGTTTCTTCTAGTATTCTATTTGCGTAATCTTTGCTCAATGCATCACTAAAGCACAAAGACATTTCGTTTCTACGAGACACATATCTATCCAACCCATTTGTAATATCATCAAATAGAGTCTCGTAATCTTCTTGTATCTCGTTACTATCCTTACCTATATTAACAACTAGATGTTCTGGGGGATTTTGATTGGTTAAAGTAAGAGCTTCTTCATACGTGAATGAAATAAAATCATATACTTCATCTTCAAATATTTGTATTCTTTCTTTCATCCTTTGTTTGAAGTCAAACAGTCTACGAAGACGATAAGGTTTGTGAGAGAAACAAAAGAAAAATACATTTTTCAAACCACAATCAGTACTTATGAAATCATCCAGATAAGGTTTTTGAAATGAGTTCGCACAAAACTCACTATACCTTCCATCTGCAGATTTTGTTGGAAAAACAATTATGTTTTGGATTTTCACTTTTCCTTCATTTTCAATAATGTGTTCGTAGAAGAAATCACTATCCCCATAAACCAATGAAAGAGGACAACCGCCTCGTAAGAAATCGTTCGAATCGTTAATGGCATGTCTTAGATACCAGTATTTATTAACTGATTTCCTATTGTAATCTTTATTAGCTTCACGATATGTGGTTTGTTCTTTTTGTAATTTTTCACTATAAATTAGTGTTTTTCCATAATCTATGAATTCATTTCTAGAGCGCGACAGGATTTCAGAGAGTTTATTCTCATACTTATGATTTTCACGTAATGCTAAATGTTGTTTCTTTGTTTTTATATCAGAGGGGATATATAAGTCTTTTTTTGATAATAAATAACACAATTGCTCTTTCCAATCTTTATTTGTATATAAGCCAAGTTTCAATGTAACAAAATCTTCACACAATTCTTGAGCGTATTCTTGGCTTATTGGGAAATATATTACAGGAATCTTCAACTCATCATCTTCTCGATTCATGAAGTATTCTAGAATAAGGTTTACAACAAGTAATAGATTACGGACAGCGTCAATCATCTCAGGTTCTTTCCTGAGTTTCATAATTTCAAGAATACTCTCAAAATTACTATCAAATGTTTGTAATGCTTTCTTGAAATCCATATTTTAACGCTCTGAATAAATTATTATTTGAAGTTCCATCATAGCACGTGTAAACCCAACATAGATTTCAAATAGGAAGTTGTTTAGGTCAACAGAGGCACATGACGCAGGAATTACCAATATTACTTTATTGGTTTCAAGCCCTTTGTATTTTAAAATACTAGTGAAAGGTATGCTCGACTTGTCAGGATTAACAACATTATCTTCGTCCAACATATGCACACCTGGCTTGTCGGATAATAAATCATATATGCTATCACCTTGATACATGACACGTTTGAATGCAGAGTGTACAAGTACTACAGTTCTCTCAATATCATCACTCTGTTTTACTGCAGATTTGAATGCCCGAAATAAATCTTTATTGCAGTTTACAAATGTTGTTCTTAAATAAGGTATTGATTCTTCACCCAAGCCTTTGATAAAGTCAGTATATGCATCTTTTGTTTCCTGTAATAGAAGTTTATTTGCTAAACTTACGATTTTTCTATTTGTGATTACACGCTTATTTTCGTTAAGCTTATAGTGCGCAGAAAAAGGTAAATATGAAGACACAAAATTATCAATATGGCGTGAATTGCTATTGTAGCCTTGCTCAAGGTCATAGAAGATCAAATAATTTCCAGTAGATAATCCGTCTCCAGATATAGAAGTAAGATTGTCAATTAATATGTCAATACCCTTATCAGCAATGTCTTGTGCTTCATCTATTATTACATAGTCGTACAACTTATGATTTGTCTTCTGCATTATATCTTTTACTAGCTTTGGAGTCCAAACATACATTGAATCTACATTCTGAGATATAATGCCAAGATAACGATTTAAGGTATAAACATCACAATTATACAAATCGGCCTGTACTAACTCCTCTCTTATCTTTGCATATAATAAGATATTTTGGCATAAGTACAATCCTTTTAACCCTTTGTGCTTTTTTATAAAAGCTTTAGCCATGGTTGTTTTTCCTGTTCCAGGCCCCCCTTCTATAAGGATTCGTTTGTTTCTTTCAAGAGATTCCAGAATATCCAAATTCTGTATGTGAAGCCAATTTAACACTTCTGACAATGTAGATTGTGCATATCGACTTTTATCTATTAAGGTTGGAGAAAGAACCTGCACAACTTCATCTAATTCTTTTTCTGTAAGAACAGGTACAAATCTACTTCTTGATGAATTTTCTCTAGCATCATCTAATATACTCTCACAAAAATCAGCAAATGAATTATCCTTATTGTCATGCAATTGCTTATCCCATAACCAAAAACTTTGGTCGATAGATTCATTCTCATTTGTTTTGTTCATTTCTTGGTGAGGAAAAGCAACTGCATAGTCAACAAATAATTGTTCTCCATTAAGCACACGATGATTCAGCAATGCCCATTTGTAATTATGTGCTTGCTCAAATGGAGTAATACTCATTTGCTTTGAGAGACCATTATTGCGAACATAATAATAACGACCATTAACAACCTCTATGCCACCACCTTTTACTTCTAAGATTATGGCACCCTTTTCACAAATCAATAAGAAATCTATTTGTATTTCTGATTGCCCTGCATATTGAATAGGTAGAGACAAATCGTACCACAAATGCCAATGCAAGTCACTTGCCTCACAATCTCTTATGATTCTTTCATACATGTCAGCTTCTCCTTGAAGAAGAGTACCATCTTCGTGACGGCAAATGACTTGTTCCAAAGTTCCTGTTCTTCTTGAATGATTTGTGTAAGACATATTATTTAAATGTAAGGTTATTAATAGTTATGTTTTCAACTTGACATTGTTTAATATAAAATGCAAGTACTTTTTGACAACTAGAAGATCTTCTTTTTTGAGTCGATTCTGAGAGAATACCCATGAAGTCCCTTAAATTTGTCTCCTTCTCATATAACGATAGTATAACCTTGCTATAGAATGGGTCTCTTAGTAGGTTAATTGCAAAATATTTTGTCCTAACATTTTCTGGTAAGTTGTTAATAACATAACCAACTCCTGTAAGATACCATAATTCGTTTTTTAAAATAGTTAATCCCATTTGACAAGCAGTTTTTACTTGATTTTCACCGTATTTAGTTAGTGCAACTGGATTATCCTTATAACTGTCATCACTATGTAAATTGGTCGCAATCTCGGTCAGTGTAAATCCTTGATTATTATTATCGAGCATTATCCTACACATATTTGTTGTACAGTCATCAATACTACTGAGTTGAGTAATATCACGAGTAGTAATTTCTATTTGATTTGGATTAGCAACCATATATGAAATATATTCTTCCAAACCATAACACATAAGCTGATACACATAGTTTTCCATCATTATTGCGGAAAAATATGCAGGCCTTTCTAACAAGATGTTAGTCGATTCTTTCTCAAATTTCTTAGAAAAGAAATCTTCAATGCTGAATGTTACCATACTTAAAGTATTTTTATTTACGTAACCATAGATTGGGATCTATCATTTTCTTAAAAGACAAGTTAAAGAAACTGAGGAAGAGTTTCTTATGAACTTTATGACTTTCCAGGAATTCATGACAGGTCTTTAATGTAAGGCAAATCTTCTTGTCATTATAATAACCGTTATGGAGGTCTTCTAAAAATTCCTCATAGGTCTTGAGTCTATCGTGTTTTATCCCTAGTGTATGTTCTTCCCAATATGTTTGGTTCTTGTAGCAATATTCCCAGAAAGATAAATTCCGATAAAACCCAGGTTGATTACACCATCTTGCAATTTGAACATATAAGTTTGGGAGTGGAGCTTTCTTGTAATCCTCATGCCGCATAATGTAACCAAGACATCCATATCGCATAAGCACGCAGATACGCATAAAAATTTCTGCTATATCAAGTTGGTATTTCTTATCATCTGAAGGTGTTTGTTGAAAACCACAGAACAAATAAAATTTCGTCTCTTTTTTGGGACAATAGAATTTCCATATTTTCAATGCTTTCTCGATGAGTTTTCTATCAAACCAGTTGTCAAAGGCAAAAATGAAATCCCCATGATAATTTGCGTTGGCCAATTTCTTTGCCATATCTTCTCCACGCTTATGTTGAGCAATTAAACGCTCATCAAGACCTTGTCTAAATTGAAAAGGACGTTTCGTAGCTATCAATTCGTCGAGCAAAGGCTCCCAATAGGGAGATGCTAAAAAATTATCATCCCAAAGATAAATATAAGGACGCTTCAGCTTTCCGGTTTTTTCATCAATCTCGTTGTCAAGGAAATCATTAAGTCTGGAATAAGGCACAACCTTGCGTTCCAACTTGTTCACGCAGAACGGACAACGTCGGAAACAACCCCGTGTCAAGAAACCAATAGAGTATTTCTTGTAATCTTTGTAATATACATTCGAAGATTTCACGTTCTCCATCACACTGATGAAATCATCATACAGGTGATAATCAGGCATCTGTATCTGCATATCTATCCCATAATTACCCGTTTTATTCTTTAGAGTATTCAAGAAAGCATCATTCTCCAACTTGAGCATATCTTCTTCGCGTTTTTGAGCAAAACCTTCCTCAACAGAAAGATTCGCATAAGTACCTGTTCCACCCATACGAACACGTTTTGACAGTTTCTTATCATTGAGGAGTGCTGTTAGCACAAGTGGAGGATTATCAATAGTGAAAGTAAAAACACATGAAACATAGAAATAATTATATTTCTGCAACTCTTCAAAATTACTTTCATTCGTAATTAGTTCATAACAATTTTCATCATCGGAATACCCCCGTATATAGCCATTATCCCTAAAAAAGCCTGCAATCTTTAATAGCGCAAGATTAGGATGCCGTGTCCCGTTACAAAGCAGGTCGGCATCCACAAGACCTATCTTAATCTTTCGTTTCGCCATATTCTTAATCAATAATATTATGCAATGTCATTCATAACATTGCATGAGTATTTAAAAGATTTTTGCATCACATTGTTGGAATGATACCACAACTGTTAATAAACTACCCTTCAATGTGCATTACAAATAATTCCTACTTTGAGGGCGCAATCAATTCTCTCCTATCCACACACAAAAGTGTGGCAATTTTATCTAATGTTGCCAGGTCTGGTTGAATGGTATTACTACACCATTTGCTGACTGTACATGTTGATTTTCCCAATTGTTCTGCCAACCATTTACCTGTTTTTTGTTGTTCAACAAGTACTACTTTTATACGATTTAGATTTGCCATTTCATCCTAATTTATTTAACTTATATGCAAATGTATTGAAATAATGGCAGAAAAAAGAATAAGCCATAAGAAATTTGCCCATTTCGCATGTTTTTCGTTGTAGATAGTAATCGAAAAGTATACCACTATAATAATTGAAAAGTATACCACTTAATACACCAAAGGCAGCCCCACTCCAAAAAGTGAACCTGCCTTCTCCATACCCTCACCCACACCACCAACATATAAAAAGTGATTTTCAAAAAAAGTTGCGGGTTGCGGGTTGCGTTTTTGAAAACAATAAAACTTACCAATACCGATATTCATCCTCATCCAAAAGCCATTTATCCAACTTCTCCCGATTGGACGGGAAAGCCAGTTTATAGCCTTGGGCTACGGCTTCGGTATCTCCTTCCCGATAAGGGATTCCACATTCTATGCAAGACATGGCGGACACCATTCTACTGAGGCGGCCATAACTCAACACATTGCTCGGGGGGAGTAATTTCTCCTTGCCACCGATACTAGCCATATTCAACACATTCTTGATGTAGGCTTCGGTATCGTTTTCCGTGGGAGGTGCCCAACGAGTGATGATGTTCCTTACCGTATAGTCCTTATTCTGCATACAGAAACGTTCGTAGTAGGTTTGAAGGATTTTCCATGCAGCCCGATAGCCATAGGCCATCGTCTCGAATTGTACAAATGATTTGTCGGTTTGCTCCTTTCGTGCTCCTTGCCAATGGGTGGAAGAACGACGGATGTTGAGCGGGTTATTGTTTCTGATTCCTCTTTTCAACGTTTTTGATTGTTTATTTACACCACAGAGTACACAGAGTTTTTTCGGACAAAGTCCTCAACAGCTCGTCACGGAGTATTTTCTCTTTTCTTTCTCTGTGAAACTCCGTGTCCTCTGTGGTGAATGAAAAAATCACTTCGCAATCTTCACATAGCGCTTCACGTTCGGGTCGGGCTGAGTAACCAGCTTCGCCTTCTTCCACTTGGCCAAGAAACTTCTGCCGGGGGCCAATCCCAACTTCATGCAAAGTTCCTTCAATTGGTCGTAGGTGAACTCATCGGGTGTCTGCTCGTAGAGGGTTACACGCTTCTTTGGGGTGTCCGTTTCGGCATCTATTCGGTGCATGTCATCGTAACGGCTTCCCCACTCCGACAAGAGTCCGTCGAGGATGTATTGCGCCATGAACCGATAGAAACGGATGACCTTGGAGCGGGCACTCTCCTGCTCTCCCCACAAGTGATAGAGCAATACGGCCATTCGCCAAGCCGATACCGACGAACGCTTGTAGAAGCAATTGTGTGCTCTTGAACCCGTCTTCAGGACAATCATTCGTTGCTCCTGACACCAACGTTTCACGGAAGCTTCCAACCATTCCACAGGCACTTCGTGAATGGGCTGAAGGAGATCGTCTTCGTTGTAAGTCTCTTCCATCAGGCGGTTTACCATCCCTTCAACGATGTTTTGTTCTTCTGTGGTTTGCGGACGAAATCGGGGTGCATCCTCTCCCAAGATTTCATCATCGATCCGTGTAACGATTTTTCGGGTACAATTACCGCCTTCGATGGCACGCTTGTTGATGTACTCGTTGAGCGCATTCTGAGTGCCGCAGAAGAGCGAACAATAGATGATATCGACATCGGCATTGTAGCTGGCATCGCTCAACGAGTCGCTACCGAACTCCGCCCCAAGGTCGTAGGCCAAACGGTCCATGGTGTTCAGGTCGGCAAAGGCACGCTTGTTACTTTCGG
>JAZQUE010000073.1:0-6657 GCA_045631145.1 Eubacteriales bacterium | reverse complement strand
TATTCAATATTCATTCTTCAATATTCAATAAATAGTTAAAAAAAGAGTGTGCGATTAACGCACACTCTTTTTTTATTTATGTAATTATTTCTTTTTCTTAGAAACAAGAACGATAACAACAACTGCAACAACTACAACTGCTGCAACGATACCGATGATAAGACCGAGGTTAGAACCTTCTTCTTCAGCGGGTTCTTCGGGATCAACGGGATCGGGAGTTACTTCGGGTTCGGGATCAGGAGTAACTTCAGGTTCGGGCTCGGGAGTTACTTCGGGTTCGGGATCAGGAGTAACTTCGGGTTCGGGCTCGGGAGTAACTTCGGGTTCGGGCTCGGGAGTAACTTCGGGTTCGGGCTCGGGAGTAACTTCGGGTTCGGGCTCAGGAGTTACTTCAGGTTCGGGCTCGGGAGTTACTACGGGATCGGGATCAACGGGCTTGGGTTCGGGCTTGGGCTCGGGAGTTACAGGAGCCTGCTGTCCAGAAGTAGAACCGCCACAGTAGAAGTCAACAAGTTTGTAGGGGTCACGTCCGAGACCGATTGCTGCGAACATTTCTGTTTCGTCCTGAAGGTCGTCAATCTGGAAGTTGAACTGAATCATTTCGCCTTCCTTGAACGCTCTCTGAACGGGAACTACACACTCAACGTAGTACTTGTTGCCTTCGATACGAGTAGCATTCTTAAGCTTCTCTACGTCGTCGCCCATAGACTCTTCATAACAAGTATATCTTGTTCCGTGAGCATCTGCATAGAAGAGATGGTGAGCGTCGTTAGAACCGTCATAGGGCGCAAAGTGTTCTTCAAGGTCATCACCTATTCTGAACTCAACAGCATCGTTGAGATGGGGGTGAGGATGATCATTAACGTATTCAGGGTCATTATGCATAAGGGTTTCGTCGGTTACTTCGAAGAATACATATACGAAGTTATCGTCGTAAAGAGCGTATGCGGTACCGGTAGCAGTAGTATCTGTAGCACCGCCACCAAGTGCGTAGGACTCTGCAGGACCGTGAAGCTTAACGGTTAAACTCTCTGTGTAGATGGCGTCAAGCTTACCATCAACAACGGGTGTTCCTTTGAGAACCTTGTTCTTAACGATTGTAGCACAATCGGTATTGTACTCAACTTCGGCGTAAGCCGCAAGAGTGAATACAGATACAAGCATCATTACTACAAGTAAGAGTGCGGTAATCTTTTTCATATTTTTTCTCCTTACAATATACTCGGGCAATGCCCTTTAATTTCTCACCTACTCCGGTGAGTTTTTACACTGTTATGATATCACAATATGCTTTTTATGTCAATAGATTTTGGTCAAAATTAAGTGGTAAAACAATTCTTTATCTTACTTATTTGTGCAAAACTTTCAAAAATTTACAAATATATTTTGCGACTTCTTACAAGTAAAAATTCCCTCCTCTCAAAGAATATGATAAAAAATCGTTATTAAGAATTATATTTTAAAAAATTGTTATAATTAAAACTTTTGTTTTAATTTTTCAAATTAAAAAAAGTTTTCCCTAATATACGATGTGAAGTGTTAAAATGATGGTGGACACAAAAAAGAGTGTCTAACATCATTATTTATGGTAGAATAAAGAAAAGGAGTTGAAAGAAAGCTGTTCGTAAATTAAACAGAAAAACGCCTGTTCAATTCAGACTTGAACAGGCAGCTTAAAATTATTCTTTTTTGTATAAACTAACTATTGACTATTTCAACTTGCTTTATGCAAGTCCTCTTATTCTATCTATGGTGGTAAAGCTTTTTCGTCTGATACTTCGGTTCGCAGGTGAGGTTTATACCAAGCTTCTGGAAGACGTTTTCGTCAACTCGGGAGAGGATGACGGTAGAGTGTGCTTCGCAGTTCTTAAGCTTCGGAAGCGCCTCGAGGGCGAGAGCCGCAGTTTTGTCGGTGACGGCACTTATAGAGAGCGCAATCAGTATTTCGTCTATATGGAGTCTCGGGTTATTATTTCCGAGGCTATTTACCTTTAATTTCTGTATAGGCTCAATGACGGTGGGAGAAATGAGCATAACCTCGTGGTCGATATCCGCAAGAGCCTTGAGTGCGTTGAGAATAGCGGCGGCTGACGCTCCGAGAAGCGACGAGGTTTTTCCGTCAACGATTTTTCCGTCGGGAAGCTCTATTGCAACGGCGGGGCCTCCCGTCTCCTCTGCGCGATTTATTGCAACGTCAACGATAGGTCTGTCATTCTTCGTTATGCCGAGCTTATTCATTATAAGCTCAAGCTTTCTTACCTCGCTTTCCTCCGACATTCCCTGACGGACGGAGGCGCATATATTATAATATCTGCGGAGTATCTCCTGCTTCGAGGCAGAGGACACTGCTTCGTCGTCAAATATACAATTTCCCGCCATATTTACACCCATATCGGTAGGGCTCTTATAGGGCGATACTCCAAGTATCCTCTCGAGCATAGCGTTGAGAACGGGGAAAATTTCAACGTCTCGGTTATAGTTTACCGTCGTTTCTCCATACGCTTCAAGATGGAAGGGGTCAAGCATATTCATATCGTTGAGGTCGGCGGTTGCCGCTTCGTATGCAAGATTAACGGGGTGGCTCAGAGATAAATTCCACACGGGGAAGGTTTCAAACTTAGCGTAGCCCGATTTTATTCCTCTCTTGTGGTCGTGGTAAAGCTGGGAGAGGCAGGTTGCCATTTTTCCGCTGCCGGGACCTGGGGCGGTAACAACGACGAGCGAGCGCGTGGTCTCGACGTAATCGTTCTTTCCAAAGCCGTCGTCACTGACTATAAGGGGAAGATTGGAGGGGTAGTCGGGAATCATATAATGTCTATACGACTTAATTCCGAGTGAGGCAAGTCTCTTTTCAAAGATGACGGCGGTGGGCTGTGAATTAAAGTGGGTAATAACGACGCTTCCGACAAAAAGACCTATTCCTCGGAAGGCATCTATAAGTCGAAGGGCATCGAGGTCATAAGTAATGCCGAGGTCTCCCCTTCTCTTATTCTTTTCGATAGCATCGGCGCTGATAACTATAACGATTTCGGCGCTATCCTTGAGCTCAAGGAGCATCTTGACCTTACTGTCGGGCTTAAAGCCGGGAAGGACGCGGGATGCGTGAAAATCGTCGAAGAGCTTTCCTCCGAATTCAAGATAGAGTTTCCCTCCGAACATATCAATGCGGTCTCTTATCTTCTGCGACTGCATCGCAATATATTTACCGTTATCAAAGCCTATTTTATGCATACGTCCTCCAAAAAATCTAAAGCGTCTCTCACGAGAGACGCTCTAAGTAGCTGCCCTATTTATTATATCACTTAATATGGAAATTGCAATATGTAAAATATTACAAATTTATGTCGTGTTTATTGAACATTTTTCAATATTAATAAGTATGGAAAATTCTGTAAACGGTGAGAACCGACTGTTCCTTTGTGTAAAAGCCTGCGGGTGCGAACTTTCCGTCCTCGACGCCTCCCATAACTCGAGTGCCCTTATCGCTCATAGATGCCGACACAAAGAATATTCCTTCCTTGCCCCATTCAGCAAATTCCTTTTCATCTGTAAAGGTGAGCTTATCGGAGTTGGGGGTAGTAACTCCAAGCACCTTTGCGGTACGCCAGAGCATAGTTGCGGCTTCCTGACGGGTTATATATCCTTCGGGGTCAAACATATTATCTCCCTTGCCGTTGACTATACCGAGGGCGTTTGCCGTAAGGATATACTCGTCGGACGTATCAACGAAAGCAAAGAAATCAAGCTCAAGTCCCTTTTCACGAAGGAGCTCCTCTGCCGTCTTTGAATATTTGACGTTAAGCATATTTACGATAAGATGGCAAAAGTCCTTTCGTGAAATATTATCCTTCATCGAAGAAAGCATTTTCTTCAATACAAGTCCTTCTTCGTATGCGCTCTTTGCCTCATCCTCTGCCCAGAAGGAAATTCCGTTCTTTCCAAAGGTCAAGGGGCGTTCGAGGATAAGGTGCTTCAAAGAAAGCATTTCGGGGGTAATATCAAAATAGCGATGCATAGGATTTTCTTCGGTGGTCTTTTCGTTCATAAAGGTCTTATTATAGCTATCCCACGTAGGATCCATAGAAATCCATTTACCGTCTACAAAGGCTTCTACCCATGCGTGATTGGGAGTAGAAAGAGTGTCCCCTGCATCCTTCCACGAGCGAGCCGCGTCAACGCCGAGGGCGTAGCCCTTAACGACGAAGGCGGGAATTCCCGCAGAGTTGAGCATAGCGACGGTAAGGTTAGAATATCCCTCGCATACGCTTCGTCTCTCGCTAAGCACCTCCATAGGTGTAAGAGGGGTATAGTTTGTAGTATTAAGAGCGTAGTTTTCGTCGTAATAGATATTATCGGACACCCAGCGGTGAATTGCTCTTGCCTTTTCGTAGTCGGTCTTAAGCTTCGAGGTCACGTTTGAGGTAACTGTTTTTACGGCGGCGGGCTGATTGGTATCGAGGTGGTCCTTTGCGCTCACCCATCCCGAGAGCCATTCGGTGTTGCTACGAAGGACGTCGCCCTCAAGGACGAAGGAGAACTTATCTTCATTCTTTTCGAGCACGATATCGTCGCCGTAAAAGACGCTCTTGAAGGCGTCGGTAAGGTTCTTGCCGAGGAAAATTCCGATAGTAGCACGGGGGCTTTCAATCTTCGACAAATCTATTCTCGTGGTGAATTTCATTTCGGAGGAAACGGGGAGGACGTAGGAAGCGTCGATATTGATAATAAGATACTGACACTCCTCGTCGTCTACCATACCTGAGACGGTAAGGAGGTTATCCTTTATTTCAAAGCTTATGCTCACCTCGTCGTTCGAGGTGACGAGGGTGTCGTGATAGACGTTCTCGGCAACTGCATAAAAAGCAAAGATGCAAAGAAGCGCTACTATAATAAGTGGTAAAGAAAATTTTTTCATTTTGTCTCCTTTTAGTTAAAACGCCCAGTTTCCATTCGTGAAAAGCTGAACCTTGCCGCCGCCTCGGACGTTACCGACGACAGAAAGGTCTTCTGTTCCTATCATAAAGTCTTCGTGAACCATAGAGTCGTTTATGCCTCTCTTATGGCACTCCTCGAGAGAAATCTTATCGTAATCGGCGAGAGTGTTCGTATATCCTGCGCCGAATGCAAGGTGGCAGGATGCGTTTTCGTCGAAAAGAGTATTGTAAAAGACGAGCCCTGAATTTTGTATCGGAGAGTCGTAGGGTACGAAGGCGCATTCTCCGAGATATGCGGCGCCGTCATCCATTGAAATAAGCTGTTTTAAAAGCTCTTCGTTCTTTTCGGCGTGTACCTCGACGGCACGTCCTTTTTCAAACCTCACAGAAAAGTTTTCAATCATCTCTCCGTTATAGTTAAGGGGCTTCGAGGAATAGACGATGCCCTCTGCCTGACCTCTTTTAGGCGAAATGAAGACTTCTTCGCTCGGGATATTAGCGTTAAAGGGAACACCCGAGAGTGTATTCTCGCAGCCGCCCATAAAAACAGAGCCTTCTATCAGTCCGACTGTGAGCTGGGTTCCATTCGAGGAAGAATACTCGAGGCTTTCGAGGTTCAGTGAGTTGAGATACTCACATTTTTTCCTCACGTTATCGTTATGCTCACGCCACGCTTCTATCGGGTCGTTGCCGTCGGCACGCGAGGTATAGAGAATTGCTTCCCAGAGCTTTTCTACCGCCCTCCTTTTAGAGAGGCTCGGGAACATTTTCTTCGCCCACGCCTCTCCCGGTACGGCAGCGATACACCACTGATAGCGGTTTTCCATTTTATCTCGGTAAGGCTTTATAATTTTATATCTTGCCTGCGCCGCTTTTGCGTATTTTTCTCGGTCAATTCCGTTCATTCCGTCGGGGTCCTCCGAGAGAAGATATATCATACAAGGGAGCGTATCTGCTCGATGTGCGAGGCGCTTCTCCTCCCATTTTTCAACCTTCGAGAGAACGTCGAGAGTTCTGTATTTCTGATGAAGCTTGGAGAGCCTTTGAACGTCCCATTCGACCTCCACCTTTTTAGCACCCGCTTTATAGCATTCCTCGGTAACCGTCAAAACGAAGTCGCTCTGGTCAAGGTCTGCTCTTATCACGACGCTCTGCCCCGAGAGTACGTTTACTCCAGCTCTAACGATAAGCTTTGCGTAATTTTTTAGCATTGTTTTTTTCATATCATCACCCAAATTAATAGTATCACAAATAAAGCTTTTTTGCAATAGAATTGTTTACCTGAAAAGGATAAATTTAAACAGTCCCGAAAAAATTCGGGACTGTTTCTTCTTTATTCTGCGACGTCGCCTTTATGTTCGTCAATTATCTTCTGAGCGATATTCGAGGGGACTTCACCGTAGCGCTGTACCTCGTAGGTGAAGGTTGCTCTGCCCTGCGTTATTGCACGAAGCTGAATAGAGTAGGTTGACATTTCAGACTTCGGAACCTCTGCTTCGATTATGCTAACACCCTTCTTTTCTGCCGACTGGTCGGTGCCGAGCACCTTACCGCGACGCTTCGTGAGGTCTCCTATAACGTCTCCCATAAGGTAATCGGGAACGGTTACAGTAAGCTTTCCGAGGGGCTCGAGGATAACGGGGTTCGCATTCTTAAGTCCTTCTTTATATGCAAGGTGAGCCGCAAGCTTGAACGCCATTTCCGACGAGTCAACGTCGTGATA
>JAZQUE010000072.1:0-4320 GCA_045631145.1 Eubacteriales bacterium | reverse complement strand
AAGAGGCAAGGGCGACATAGATAACGCCGAAAAGGCACATAAATATGATGAGATGCAGAAAAACTATGCCGATATTATGCTCGAAGCAGAAAGCACCTCTATGGAGAAGATTAAAGGAGCTGAGGCGGAATCTGTAAGAATTATTTCAGAGGCAAATCTTTTCTTTGAGGAAAAGAGAAAGATGCTTCGTGAAAATAAAGAAAAGCTTATTTTTGAAAATAACAGTATCCTTGAAAAATCTCTCAGAGAAATGGAAGGCGTTATGAACGCCCTTTCGGCTTCTCTCAAAAACGCTTGGTCTGTTATCGGACTTGGGGACTCGGATGAGTAAGATTTATTGCGAAGTTTCAAGCCTTTTAGTGAGCGATATAAAATGCGGTGACGAGGTCTATCTCAGCGGCACGATTTATACTGCAAGAGACGCAGCTCATAAGAAGCTTGTTGACCTTATAAATAACGGTGAAAGGCTTCCGTTTGACTTGGACGGCGGGGTCATATATTATGCAGGACCTACCGAAACGCCTCCGGGTAGTGTTATAGGCTCTTGCGGTCCTACGACCTCCTCAAGAATGGATAAATTCGCACCACTTCTTTTAGACAACGGACTTGCTTGTATGATAGGTAAAGGTGGCAGGTCTGTCACCGTAGTAGAAGCAATAAAAAGAAACAAGGCGCTTTATTTGTGTGCAGTAGGCGGAGCAGGGGCGTATATAGCGAGCTGTATTACCTCTTGCGAGGTGGTCGCTTTCCCCGAGCTTGGTTGCGAATCTATAAAAAAGCTTACTGTTAAGGATATGCCGACCTTTTGCGCAATAGACTCGTTTGGCAATGATATTTTCAATCAGGAGTAGTATGAATAAGGTTTTAATTACAGGTGGTTCAAGAGGAATAGGTGCCGCTTGCGTTAAAAAATTTGCAAGCGAAGGACACTCGGTGGCGTTTTTTTATAAATCAAATGATGCCAAAGCAGAGAAGCTTAAAGAAACTTACCCGAACGTTTATCCGATGAGGTGTGACGTTTCGTCGGAGAGGGAAGTGGATAAAGCTTTCGAGCGCCTTTTTGAAGAATTTGGAGAACCCGACGTTTTGGTGAATAATGCAGGTGTTTCGTATAGCGGACTCATTCAGGAGATGGAGCTTCACGACTGGGAATATGTTATGGAAAATAATCTCACCTCCGTCTTTTTGTGTTCAAAAAAGGTTATCCCTTCGATGATAAAAAAAGAAAATGGAGTAATAATCAATATTTCCTCAATGTGGGGAGTAGAGGGAGCGTCTTGCGAGGTCGCTTATTCTGCTTCGAAGGCAGGCGTTATAGGTTTTACCAAAGCCTTGGCGATGGAGCTTGCTCCTATGAAAATAAGAGTTAATGCCGTTGCTCCGGGAGCAGTTAAAACCGATATGCTTGCTTCGTATACTGATGAGGAGTTAAAGGCGCTTTCCAATAGCACGCCTCTTTCGAAAATCGGAATTCCCGAAGACGTTGCCGAAGCGGTCTATTTTCTTTCGGGAGATAAGTCAGGCTTTATTACGGGCGAAGTATTAAACGTAAACGGCGGATATGTAATATAATGAATACTCAACTTATAAATAGATTTCAGAAAGTAAAGAAAAAGCTTTTTGAAGCGTATTATTCGAAACTTAACGACAAACAAAAGGAAGCGGTTTTTTCGGTAAACGGACCGCTTCTTGTCCTTGCGGGTGCAGGCAGCGGAAAAACTACCGTTCTTGTTAACAGAATAGCTCATATTATTGATTTCGGTAATGCATATCATAGCGACGAGGTCATCGATGGGCTTTCCGAAGGCCTTCTCTTTACACTTGAGAAGATTTATTCGGATATTGATAATATCCCTCGTGAAGAGCTTAAAAATTTGCTTCTCAATTTCAGTAAAGCTCCCGCAGCTCCTTGGGAAATACTTTCTTTTACCTTTACTAATAAAGCGGCGAGTGAAATGAAGGATCGCCTTTCCTCAATTCTCGGAGACAGAGCGCGCGATATTTGGGCGGGCACCTTCCATTCGATATGTGTGAGAATTTTAAGACAGCATATTGACCGAATAGGATATAACTCTAACTTTAATATTTACGATACCGACGATTCAAAGAAGCTTATTGCAAATATCATAAAAGAGCTTTCCTTGGACGACAATATGTTTACTCCAAAGTCGGTATTGTCTGCTATTTCCAGAATGAAGAATAATTTGATATATCCTGATTCCGAAATTGCTCTGACCGACGATTATAAGGATAAAACTATTATTGAAATATACGAAAGATACCAGAAATCTCTTAAAGAATTCAATGCCGTAGATTTCGATGATATAATTAACCTCACTATCCGACTTTTTGAGGAATATCCCGACGTACTCGAAAAATACAGTGCAAAATTCAAGTACGTTCTAGTAGATGAGTATCAGGATACCAACGGTGCTCAGCTTAAGCTTATGCGTCTTTTCTGCTCTCGTTATGAAAACGTTATGGTCGTTGGAGACGACGACCAGAGTATATATAAGTTCCGAGGCGCAACGGTCAGAAATATACTTGATTTTGATATACATTTTTCTAATGCTAAGGTCGTCTATCTTGAACAGAATTACCGTTCAACAAAGAATATAATAGAAGCCGCTAATGCCGTTATAGGAAATAATGCAGGCAGAAAAGGAAAGGTTCTTTGGACAGAATCGGGGGACGGAGAGAAGATAGACTATTGCAAGCTTGATAATCAGGATGCCGAAGCAAGATATATCGTCGACCGAATTAACGACTATGTTAAAAGCGGAAAATATTCATACCGTGACTTTGCGGTTCTATATAGAGTTAACGCACAATCAAATAATCTTGAAATAGCGATGTCGAAATCTGCCGTTCCTCACCGACTTCTTGGTGGACTTAGGTTTTACGACAGAAAAGAAATAAAGGATATCGTTTCCTATCTTTCCGTTACAGTCAATCCTAATGATGCAATTAAGCTTGAAAGAATTATAAATTTGCCTAAAAGAGGAATTGGAGAATCTACTGTAAATCTCGTTAAAACGCTTGCTTCTGCCGAAAATTGCGGTATTTTTGAAATACTTAAAAATGCCGATAAATATACGGCACTTGGAAGAAGCGCTACAAAGCTTGTAAAATTCGCTCAGATGATTGAAGACTTTAGAGAGGCGTCACAAAACCTTCCCGTCAGCGAAGTAATAAAGAGAATTGCTTACGATTCGGGCTACGTTGAAATGCTCAGAAATTCTATTGAGGATGAACGCGATAGACTCGATAACATCAATGAACTTGTGTCCAACGCTATTAAATATAACGAAGACGTACCCGAAGGAACTCTCGAAGGCTTCCTTGAAGAAGTGGCTCTCGTTGCCGACGTTGACGGATACGACAAGGAGTCGGATGCCGTTGTCCTTATGACTATGCATAGCTCAAAAGGACTTGAGTTTCCTGTGGTTTTTTTACCGGGAATGGAAGAAAATATCATTCCTTCTTCTCAGTGCCTCTATTCTGAGGAGGAGCTTGAGGAAGAACGTCGTCTTATGTACGTTGCTTTAACCAGAGCAAGAGAAAAGCTCGTTATTACAAATGCTTCGGAAAGACTTATGTTTGGACGAACCTCGATTAATAAGCCCTCAAGATTTTTTAAAGAGATACCTTCTTCTCTTGTCCATGATATAAATTCGGAGATTAAGGTAAATAATATACAAAGCTTCGCAACGAAGTACTCTTCTTCCTCGAAGGCAACGCCAGAGAAGACAGAAAAGCCAAAGACACCTCACGATGCGTTTAACGTGGGAGACGTTGTCGTTCATTCGATTTTCGGAGAGGGACTCGTAACACTTAAAAAGGCAATGGGCGGTGATACTCTCTATGAGGTGGCATTCGAGTCAGTCGGCACGAAAAAGCTGATGGGTACTTATGCAAGACTTAAGAAAAAATAATTTGTTGCCCTCCCTTATTTGACAGGGAGGGCAACTATCCATCAATTTACGACATTCTCTAAAAAAGAACAAAAAACTTTTTGAGTAAAAATCAATTTTAGACTTGACAAACACTTCCTTGTGTGTTATCATAAATAGGCACTCGGGAGACCGAATATGTGCCGGAATGGCGGAATTGGCAGACGCCCGGGACTTAAAATCCCGTGGGACTAAAATCCCGTACCGGTTCAAGCCCGGTTTCCGGCACCACAATATCGCGGGGTAGAGCAGCTTGGTAGCTCGTCGGGCTCATAACCCGGAGGTCGTGAGGTTCAAATCCCACCCCCGCAACCAACGAAAACCTAGGTAAGTAAAGCTTACCTAGGTCTTTTTTTGTCCCAAAAAC